>JBIKQY010000104.1:0-7742 GCA_044349465.1 Limnohabitans sp.
CTGATCGTTGGGCCGCAGGCGATGGACGGCGAGCTGGGCCTGGGGGCAGGGCTGGCTTTGGTGGCCGCATTTTTTTATGCCGCTTCGATGACCTGTGTGCGCTGGCTCTCGCCCACCGAGAGCGATTTGTCGATGCTGGTCTGGCAGAACCTGATCATGGGCTTGGCTGGAGCGGTGGGCTTGTTCTTTGTGCCCTTGGAGGTGACGCCGGGCATGTGGCCGATCGTGGCCTTGATGGCCGCCTTGGTGTTGGTGGGCCAGCGGTGCACCTTTCGGGCTTTGCGGTTGGCGCCCGTGGGCGTGGTCGCGCCTTTTCATTACGGCGAGCTGCTGTTTGCGGCCTTGTTTGGCTGGGTGTTTTGGCTGGAGTGGCCAGGGTCCCATGTGTGGTGGGGCGCGCTGTTTGTGGTCGGCGCGGGTTTGTTCACCTTGTGGCGTGAGCGCGCGCGCACGCTGGTGGGCGGTTGATGGGGCCCGCTTGGGCGTGACTGGCCGTCTACAGATTCAATCGGCATAACCCGGGTTCACCCGGTCAATCACGCGCATCATGGCTTCAAAAAACAGGCGCTCACGTTCGCTGCGGGGGTGGCGGTCTTGCGGGCTGGGGTTTTTGATGCGCTGGATCACCGATTCGGTCAGCACGTTCAGGGGCTGGCCTGTCCCCATGGCCAGCACTTGCGTGCGGCAGGCTTTTTCGAGTTTGTAGAGCCTGCGGTAGGCTTGCGCCACGGTGTCGCCCACCGTCATCACGCCATGGTTTTTCATGAAGAGCACGGTTTTGCCACCGCTCATGAGCTGCGACAAGCGTTCACCCTCGGACAAGTCTGCCGCCAGCCCGGTGTAGTGGTCGTCGTAGGCGATGGCGCCGTCAAAGAACGCCGCCGTTTGGGTGGCGGGCAACAAGCGGTTGGCTTTGAGCATGTTCAAAGCCAGTGCCCAAGGCTGGTGGGTGTGCAGCACCACTTTGGCACCCGTGAGGCGGTGCACCGGGGCGTGAATCGCTTGTGCTGACAGTTCCACCACGCCCGTGCCTTCCAGCGTTTCGCCCGCTTCGTTGAAGACCATCATGGTGCTGGCGCGGGCCTCGGACCAGTGCACACCAAAGGGTGAAATCAGGTATTGGTCTTCACGTCCTGGCACGGCCACGGTGAAGTGGTTGTCGATGCCCTCGTCAAAGTCGTGCAGCACCGCCAAACGCAAAGCGGCGGCCAAGTGCACTTTGGCTTGCCAAACAGGGTTATTTTGGGCGTGCGTTGGTCCTGGGGCAGGGGCTACAGAGGTCGACATGTGAAATCTTTCGAGCGGTGAATGAACCGTGACTCTAGGCATGAGCCGCCTGTGCACCTGTCACCTGTGTAGCAAAAAGGACAAATTGACTCAGCCCCACCCCAGAGGGTTCATCTCCATCAACCGATCGAAGGCTTGCACGGCCAGATGCCCCATGGACAGGCCATAAGCCACACCTGCCAAGCCGGTGGCCGTAGACAGCAAGAGGGCCAGGCCGTCGCGGAACATCCAGCCCAGGCTGAGCAGGACCAGGCTCAAGCTGGGCAGCACATTGCCCAGCGGCAGCGGCACAAAAATCACCAGGCCCATCAGGCCGATCCAGCCACCCCACCAAATGCGCGTTGCCGCATGCGAGAGCCAGGCCCAGCGTGGCCGCATGCAGCGCTGGCTGCTTTCGTACAGCCAGGCCAGCCCGTGCAGGCAGCGGCCACTCCAGCGTTCATTGAGCGCCAGTTGGCCCAGGCGGTGCGGCAAGCTCAGCGTTTCGCGCGCGTGCACCCAGGACCAGGCCACCACCCAAATGCCCACGCTCATGACGGTGCCCGCACCGGCCACGGGCAGCACACTCACCACCGCCAACAGCATCAGCAGCACGGCCAGAGAAGACTCGCCGTGCAGGCGCAGCAAATCCTGCAGGCTCAGTGTCAAATCGGCACCAGGGTCCGCAGCGCGGTGTTGTTCGGCCGCCTGGCGCAGGCGTTGGGACAGGATCGCTGTCATGGCGCGGCTTTCTGGGGGCGCAATGGGTTTCTCAAAGCTTCAGGTCTTTGCGCGGGGTAGACCAGCGTTGGCCCAGCAGCATGTGGCCCATGACCGCGGCCACCAACAAGAGCAAGGTGCCCAGTCCCCAGCCCAGCCACAGCAGGGGGCTGATCCAACTCATGAGACCTTGCGAGGAGGGCAGCACGTTGCTGAGCCACTGCACCAAACCCACTCCGGCTTCTTGCAGGCTTTTGAGCCATGCCGTGTCCACCCAAAAGCCCAGCCAGGCGGGCACAGGCCATTGGCCCGCCACGCTGGCGAGTTCGCCCACCTGTCCAGCGGCCATGCTGGCCAGCAGCCACTGGCTCAGTTGCTCAGTCAGCGCGACCAGTCCAGTCCAAAAAGCGGTCAAGATCAGAAAAACAACCCACACGAGTGCCTTCATGCGCACACTCCCAAGTGTTGACGGGACGGTGCATCCGGGCATCGGTTTGCCAAACAGGGCGTGCAAATTTTCATGGGCTTGCTTTCTTCAGGTGGTTCAAAGTGACGTGAAGATAACGCCATTGGGCCATCTGGAAAACAAGACAATGGTGGATAAATAGTCTCTAAAATTCGAAGTTTTGGCGGCCGATTGTGTGAGGTATCAGGCTGTGTGAGGCTAGCCCATGGCTGCAGGGGCTTCCAGCCGGTAACCCAAACCGCGCATGGTTTGAATCAAGGGGACGGCTCGGCCTTCGTCGATTTTGCTGCGCAAGCGCCGAATGTAAACATCCACCACATTGGTCAGCGGGTCTTCGTTCAGGCCCCAGACGCTGGACAAAATGCGCTCTCGGCTGAACAGCCTGCCCGGTGCGCTCATCAAAAGTTCCAGCAGTGCCAGCTCGCGTGCCGTGAGGTTCAGGGCTTCACCCGCACGGCTGGCCCGCATGCTGTCGCGGTCCAGCACGATGTCAGCCACTTGCAATTGGCTGGCCCGGGTGGCCATGCCCTGTGCGCGGCGGCCCAAGGCCTCCAGGCGGGCGAGCAGTTCTTCGAACTCGAAGGGCTTGCACAGGTAGTCGTCTGCGCCCATGCGCAAGCCTGCCACCCGCTCTTCCAAGGCGCTCAGCGCGGTGAGCATCAGGATCGGGAAGGGCACGCCCTGGGCCCGCAGGGTTTGGCAAATGTCCAGGCCGTTCATGCCCGGCAGCATCAGGTCCAGCACCACCACGGTGGGGGCATGGCCTGCGGCGGTTTGCCTTGCGGCGTCTTGCACCAGCGCCAGGCCTTCGGGGCCGGTGGCCGCCCGCTGCACCTGCAGGCCCTCGGCCTTCAGGCCGCGTTGCAAAAAATCGGCAATGCGCGGGTCATCTTCGATCAGGATGATGTTCATGGTGAGGGTCTGGCTCTGGGGCTGGGTCAAGTTCTGGGTTTGGGCGTTCAAACAAGGGCGCATTTCAAGGCAGTGCAGCCGTCAGCTGGTTGAAACTGACGCAACCACAGCCGGGGAGGGACGCTCGGGCAACAATGGCAGGCGCAGCTGCACGCGGGTGCCCTGGCCTGCGGCTTCGTCGGCCGTGCTTTCCAGGGTCAAGCTGCCACCATGGGCCAAGGCCAAAGCCTTGGCGATGGGCAAGCCCAGGCCGCTGCCGGCTGCACGGTGCAGGCGGGCCATGCGGCCCCTGAAATGCCGGTCAAACACCTGATGCAATTCTTCGGCCGGAATGCCAATGCCTTGGTCGATCACCTGCAGCACCAGCGTGGGCTTTGCTTCGTCACTGCGCCACCAACGCACGCTCACGATGCCTGCAGGGTGGGAGTAGCGCACCGCGTTGTCCAACAACAAGAGCAGCAGCTGGCACAGACGCTGGGCATCGCCCATGACGTGCACGGTCTCGGCTGGCATGGCCTGTGCGTCAATTTGGATGTGCCGCTCGCCGGCCAGAGCCAGCGCTTGCGCCAAGGCGTCGGCCAGGGGTTCGGACAGGTCGACTCGATTGGGCACCATGCTCAGCGTCTCCATGTCGCTGCGGGCCATGGCCAGCAAGTCGTCGATCACCGAGCCCAGTTGCCTGGAGGTGGCGACGATGCGCTGAAGCGCTTCGCGGTATTGCACCGCGGGTCGCTCGCCGCCGCGCAATGTGATTTCGGCTTCACCCCGGATGGCGGTGGTGGGGGTGCGCAGTTCGTGGCTGATGTCGGCCAACAGCTGGCGGCGGCGTGTGTCGGTTTGCTGCAGTGACTGGTTGGCCTCGTGCAAAGCGCTGGTGCGCTCGCGCACCTCACTTTCAAGCCGTTGGCGGTGCTTGGTTTCTTGCTGTTGGTGTTTCTCCAGCTCTGCAGCCATCGCATTCATGCTGCGGGCCACGTCAGAAAACTCGTCCTGATCGTTCAGCGGCACGCGGTGCTGCAGTTGCCCTTGGCGCAGCATGTGGGCCCCTTGCACCAGTTCATCGATGGGGCGGCGAAGTGCCCGAGCAAAGTAGACCGTGGCGCCCAAAGCCAGCAAGGCCAAGGACAAGGCCATGCCGATCCACAGCCAGCGAATGCGGTCCAGCGTGGCATCGGCGGCTTGGCGTTCGCGTTGCATGGCAGCGCTTTCGCGGGTGATGCTTTGGGTGATCAGTTCACGCAAATCACGGCCCTCGGATTTTTCAAAGACCTCGCTGAGGGTATCCCAGCCCAGCCGTGCCGGCATGTCGGCGGGCAGGGTTTTGACCTGTGCCAGTGCTTGGCCCAGTGCGTGCACGTTGTGTCCCAGCACCTGCACCGCGTCCGTACGGGCTGCGTGCTCTTGGCTGTCCCGGCCGTCCAGGTCCAGCGCCGCTGCTTTTTGGGCCAACAGGGCCAACTCACCCAGGTTTTGCTGCATCTGCTGCAGCAAGTCGTCGCGCTCATCAAGCTTGCCACCCGCGCCGATTTTGTGCTGGGTCACCCACGACCGCAGCCGCTGCTTGGTGGCCGCCAGCTGCACAAAGCCTTGGTGAATGTCGCTGGCCAAGCGCCCGCGCACCACTTGGCGTTCGGCCTCGCGCAGGGCAAACACCGCCCCGACGCCTTGCAAAACGATGCACGCGGCCAAAACAAGCAAGACGCCACTGAGTTGTCTTCTGAACATTTTTGTATTGTCGCCGCCGTGGCGTGAGATCGCGCTTGTGTCATCTGGGGTTAATGCCGTGTTCAGCGGTGCGTCATGCGGGCTTCAAGTCTGGTTCATGGGTGGGGCGTTCAATTCGGTCAGACATCTGAAAACAAACAGTTTGTCTTTTTTAACTTATTAATCCTGAATGACTGGAGTCAAAACATGAAATCCTTTTCCTTGATGGCCGCCACGCTGGCGGTGTGGGGTCTGTCCGGCGCTGCCCAAGCCACCACAGTGGTCAACCAGGCCATCACCGAAGCCGAAGTGCGCAACGCCCAAACCGCTTGGTGCAAAGCCCTGGTCGATATCAGCACCACAGGGGCCACCCAAGGCCAGGCAGCAGCCAAAGCCTTGGCCGAAAAGGTGATCGATGCCGCCTATGGCTACCAAATGGGCGCGGTTTTGTTCAAGCCCACACTGACCGTGGTGCCCCAGACTTTCCGCACCACCAAGGCGGGCGCATTGGCCTATTTTGTGGGCGGTGATTCGAACTTCCCCAAAGACACGGGTTTTGCGCTCAAAGGCTGGACCAAGTGTGAAGCCAAAAATGCCGCCGTATTCATCGCTGGCGACTCGGCCAGCAGCATGGGTAACGTCATGATCACCGACAAAGCGGGCAAAGTGACCACCGTCGACAAGACTTGGACGTACGTGAAGGACGATGCCGGCCAACTGCGCATCGTGGTGCACCACTCTTCCTTGCCCTTCAGCGGCAGCTGATTGGCACCTGATCGGCGCTGCCCAGCGCCGTGATGTGGGGCTGTCCGGGTGAACAAGCGCGTGCCTGCTTGTTCCAACCTCGGCCAGTCTCCGCCTACAATGATCCAATTCACCGGGGGTGCCTTGGCTGCGCTGTGCAGCAAGGGCTGAGACATACCCCTCTCACCTGATCTGGGTTGTGCCAGCGTAGGGAGCGTGAAGCGATGGCCTCCCTCAGCACCCTGCGTGTTCTTGGTCTTGCGCTTCAGGCCCCGGGCGGGCTTGTGGGCAAGAAGGGCAACAGCGCATGTGGCTAAGGTTTCGTCGGTTCGGGGTTTGTGCGGCATCGGCTGGGCTGAGTGTCTGCCTTGCGGCTGTGCCCTCCTGGGCTTGGGCACAAGCGAGCTCGGCGGCAGCCACACCGCTGCGGGTCATGACGCACAGCTCTTTTGACCTGCCCAAACCCTTGTGGGCCCGTTTTGAGCAAGAAGCCGGCGTGAAACTGCAGCTCATTCAGGGTGGTGATGCTGGCGAGATGCTCAACAAACTCATCTTGAGCCAGGCCGCGCCCGTGGCCGATGTGGTCTACGGCATCGATAACACCTTGTTGCCCCGCGCTCTGGCCAGCGGCATTTTGGCCCCGTTTCCCCTGGTCGCAGGATCTGTTGCGCAACGCCCAGCCTTGGCCCGCATGGCCGACACGGCCGGCCCAGACGGTGCCCTGGGTGGCTTGGTGCCCATCAATTACGGCTACGTGAACCTGAACATCGACAAAGCCTGGTTTGCCCAAAAAGGCCTGGCCCTGCCCAAGAGCCTGCAAGAACTGAGCAGCCCGGCTTACCGGGGCTTGTTGGTGGTGCCCAACCCCGCCACATCGAGCCCGGGTCAGGCCTTCATGCTGGCCACCGTGGCTGGTTTGGGCGAGCAAGCCGCGTTCGATTGGTGGGCCCGCATGCGGGCCAATGGGCTCAAAGTGGTCAAAGGCTGGAGCGAGGCTTATTACACCGAGTTCAGCCGCAACGGCGGCAGCCGCCCCATCGTGGTGAGCTATGCCACGAGCCCGGCGGCCGAGGTGTTTTACAGCAAGGAAAAAATCAGCGCTTCACCCACCGCCAATGTGTTTTTGCCGGGCGCTGTGTTCCGCCAGGTGGAGGGCGCGGCTTTGCTCAAGGGGGCCAGCCCGGCAGCCCAAGCAGCGGGGGTGAAGTTCATCGAATTTTTACGCTCCTCCCCGGTGCAGCAGGCCCTGCAAACCCGGCTGTGGATGTACCCCGCCGAGCCGGGCACGCCCCACCACGCGGTGCTGCAACACGCCCAGGAGCCCAAGCACTTTGAGGCCGTGCCCTTGCAGGTGCTGACGGCGCAGGCCGCTCATTGGCAGCGGCGCTGGACCCAAGTGGTGCTCAAGTAAATTGTGCGCAAGCTACTGTGCTCTGAGCCTATGGTCTTGCCTCTTGCCATGACCCACTCGCCATGACGCCCAGCCGTTTTTCAATGGGGGCTGCTGTGGGTGTCTCTATCCGGTCTCGCCAGCGCCGCACCGTGCTGTGGCTGGCGGCCGGGCCTGCGCTGTTTGCGCTGGCGCTGCTGGTCTGGCCCGTGGCGCGGCTGTTGTGGCAAGGCCTGTGGGGCGAGCCCCTGGCGGGCTTGCCCATGGACGACACCGGCCCGTGGTGGCTGGACGCGCACCTGCAGTGGCGCGTGGGCTGGACGCTGGTGCAGGCGCTGGCCACTTGCGTGTTGTGTTTGGTCTTGGGTTTGCCCATGGCCTGGGTGCTGGCGCGGCTTGAATTCACCGGGCGCATGGCCTGGCAGCGCGCCTTGATGCTGCCTTTTGTCGTGCCCACCTTGGTGGCGGCGCTGGGCATTTTGGCGCTGTGGGGGCCGCGCGGTGTGCTGGGCGCGCCGCTGGCGCAGGTGGGCTGGTCGT
>JBIKQY010000105.1:0-7740 GCA_044349465.1 Limnohabitans sp.
GTTGACACGGCATCGCGTTGCTGGATGCTGGGCGGCAATGCGACAGCTTGCGCTGCTTGGGGTTCGGTAGAGACGGTGACCGACCAAGTGACCACCTCGACGTCGCAATCGGGAATGCGCAGGCCATAAATTTGTTCATAAGCGGTTTCAAAACCCTCCACCAGCGCCTCGAGCGAGCCTCTGACGATGGGACCGTCCGTTGGCGGGGGCAGGCGCACCCGCAGTTCATGGCCCTGTCCTGCATAACGCAGCTCGGCCAGTCTGAGCACATGCAGTGCGGCGCCTGCGCTGGCCGTTTGCACCACGGCCAGTGCTTCGTCATGCATGGCCTGCAGACGGTCCTCGACCCCTTGGGCGTCCATCTTCAACAAGACCGACAGATCGCTGCGCACGACTTCAAAGGCCACGGGGGCACGCAAAAAACCAATGGCCGAACCCACGCCTGCACCTGCGGGCACCATCACCCGCGTGATACCCAGCTTTTGAGCCAATCGACCTGCATGCAAAGGCGCCGCGCCACCAAACGCCACCATGGTGAAGTTCTCCAGGTCTTGACCGCGTTCTATGGCGTGAACACGGGCCGCATTGGCCATGTTTTCTTCAACCATCTCGCTCATGCCCGCTGCCGCCCAAAAAGCGTCCATGCCCAAAGCTTGGCCGATGTGGGTGCTCAAGGCTTGCCTGGACAAGGCGCCATCAAGCGGCATGCGGCCTGCAGCAAAGCGATCTGGGTCGATGCGACCCAACACCAGGTTGGCGTCTGTCACGGCAGGCTGTTCGCCGCCACGCCCATAGCAAGCCGGCCCGGGCTCGGAGCCGCAGGAGTCTGGCCCGACGGTGATCCGCTGCATGGCATCGACTCGGCCGATGGAGCCGCCCCCCGCGCCAATTTCCACCAGCTCGATGACGGGAATGCGCATGGGCAATCCGCTGCCTTTGAGGTTTTTCCAGACCCGGCCGACTTCGAAGCGGCGAGACCTTTCAGGCTGGCCATCGTTGATCAGGCAAATCTTGGCGGTGGTGCCGCCCATGTCGAAGGCCAGGACCTTGTCCAAGCCGCATTCGCGTGCCAGATGTGCGGCCAAAATGGCACCGCCAGCAGGGCCGGATTCGACCAGCCGAATTGGAAAGCGTGCGGCCAGCTCCAGCGTGGTCAGTCCCCCGCCAGACATCATCAACAGCAGTGGGCACAGCAGGCCTTTTTGGCGGATGCTTTCTTGCAGCCGAAGGAGGTAGCTGCCCATCAACGGGCGTACGTAGGCGTTGGCGACGGTGGTCGAAAAACGCTCGTATTCCCGAATTTCGGGGCACACCTGCGACGACAGACAAATGCTGACCTGTGGCCCAAGGATGGCGGCCAGGATGTCGCGTGCGCGCTCTTCATGTGCAGGGTGGGCCCAAGCGTGCATGAAGCCAATGGCCACCGCTTCGATGTGGGCATCACGCATTTGAGCGCCAGCGGCCCTGACGTCTTCTTCATGGAGGTCCAGCAGCACCGTGCCATCGGCCGCGATGCGTTCACGAACAGTCAGGCGCCAAGGCCTTGGCACCAGTTCGGGGGGGCCCTCCAGGTTGATGTCGTAGGCATCAAAGCGTTTTTCGTAGCCCATGGCCAGGACATCCCGAAAGCCCTCGGTGGTGACCAATGCGGTGCGCGCTCCCTTGCGTTCGATCAGTGCGTTGGTGGCCAATGTGGTGCCGTGGATGAAGACCTCAATGCTGCTGCTGTCCAAGCCTGACTCCTGCAGCAAGCGGTCCAGTCCTTCCAGCACGGCCAGTTCGGGCTGGCGTGGCGTGGTCAGCACTTTGCAGCTGTGTCGGCGCAGGGGGGTTTCCAGCACCACATCGGTGAAGGTGCCCCCAATGTCGGCGGCCAGGCGAATCCGGGCGTTTGCTTGTTCAGTCATGGGGTCAGGCGTGGGCATGAGGTGCAGTGGGGAAATGTCGGATTTGGAAAATGCTTCAGACCATGGGTCTTGCAAAGCGTGGGTCTTGCCAGTTGCCGCTTTCCAGCAATTGGCGAAGGACCTGAACGGCAGTCCACAGCTGTTGATGGGTCGTGGTCAAGGGGTGTACGCCCCAGCGCAAGGCATCGGGTTTACGTGATGAGACGACAACACCTTTGTCGACCAGGGCTTGCGCCAAGGCCGATGCACCGTCGAACTGCCAGGCCACATGCCCGCCACGCTGTGAATGGTTTCTGGGACTGGCCAAGCGCAAGGGCCAAGCGGCGCACTGTTCATCGAGGAGTTGGATCAGGGTGTCGGTCAGTGAGCGGTGGCGCTGGTCCAGTTCCACCGGGTCGACTTCGCGCCACAGGTCTGCTGCGGCTGAAAATGCCGCATTGGCCAGCACTGCAGGGGTGCCCACCAAAAACCGGTCAGCACCAGCGCCGGGCAGGTAGTCGGCCTCAAATGCGAATGTGTCGGCATGACCCATCCAGCCTGCGATGGCAGGCCAGGCCGCATCGGCCCAACGCGGATGGACATACATGAAAGCCGGTGCACCCGGCCCACCACACAGGTATTTGTAGCCGCAGCCCACGGCCAGGTCTGTATCGCTGTCGTGCAGGGCTATGCCCACGGCCCCGGCGGAGTGCGACAGGTCCCACAGACTCATGGCACCAGCAGCGCGAATGTGCTGGTTGAGTTCAGCCATGTCCAGACGTGCGCTGCTGCGGTAGTCGACGTGCGACAGAGCCACCACCGCCACATCGCCCGGTGCCAGGGCTGCTGGCAAGTCGGACACGTCGTCGATGAAGCGCAATTCGGCCAGATGGTCATGGGCAATGCCCTCGGCCACATAACGGTTGGAGGGGAACACATGGCGTTCCAACACGATGACCCGGCGAGGGGCTGCGATGCTGAGCGCATAGTGCAGCAACTTGTATTGATTGACACTGGTGGTGTCTGTGACGCGCACATCTTGTGTGCCTGCCCCGATGAGGTGTGCAATGGCAGCGCCGAGCTTTCGGGGTTGTTCCAGCCAGTCGAGTTCGTTCCAACTGCGTCTGCGTGCTTGGGCCCAGCCCTCTTGCAGCACCGTCTGCATCCTCAGTGGCACCGTGCGCGGCATCGGCCCGATGGAGTTGGCATCGAAATAAAGCGTTCCAGGCGTGCCGGGGTCAAAGCCATCCCCGACCTTGGCCAAATTTGTTTGGCCCTTGGCATGGGCATCCCGTTGGATGCAATCGGCGAGGGTCAGTGGCAAACAGCACTCCAGGACGTTGAATGATTCGGGTCATGGTAGTCAGTGGCGGGTATTCCAACAAGCCATGAAAAGGTAATATTCATGCCATATGGTTATGGAGAGTTCAATGCCCAATGCTTTGCCCCCAGACGGTTTGTCCACCTCTGCTGCGCTGGATGAAGACGCCAGCAGGCCGAACCCGGCCGGTATGCCAGACCCGGCGGCCTTGGTGCTGTTGGCTGAAATCGCAGATGCTGGCAGCGTGACCGCTGCTGCGCGCAAGTTGGGCTGTTCGCAACCAGCGGTGAGCAAGCAGTTGCGCCGACTCGAGGAGTCCTTGGGGGTGGCCTTGTTCGAGCGCAGCTTGAGGGGAGTCCAGGCCACGGCATACGGCCTGGCCTTGTTGCCTCGCGCCAGGTCGATTCGCAGCCAGGCACGCCAGGCCGGAGAAGAGGTGCTGCAAAGACGTGGCCTGAAAGAAGGGCGCGTGGCCGTGGCTCTGTCCCACTTCGCCACCATGGCCTTGATGCCCCGGGTGATTCCCGCATTTTTGGCGCGTTGGCCGGGGGTGCAGTTGAGCATCGTGCCGCCGACTTTCCAGTTGGGCGGTTTGCGCGAAGGGGCCCCGGATTTTGCGGTGATGTCCTTACCTGCCGAACAACTGGGACCCGAGTTCATCACCCGCGCCTTGTATGCGACGACGGTTTCCGTGGTGGTGCGACCGGAACACCCCTTGGCGAATGTGCAAAGCCTGTCTCAGTTGGCCACAGCCCAATGGGTATTGCCCAGCATGGAAAGTTCGGTGGCCCGTGGGCTGGCGCGAGCTTTTGGGCTAGCGGGCCTGCCCCCACCTCAATGCACGGTGACTTGTCAGACTTTGACCGGCCTGGAAACATTGGCTCGACACAGTGACCTGGTGGCGGCCATGCCGGTGGAGGTTCACGAATCACGCATGCAAGCCAGTGGCCTGTGTCGGGTGCCCATCCAGGAAACGATCGAGGGCGCGCGGGTGGCCCTGTTGCGTTGGGCCGATGCCCAACTGACGCCTGCAGGGCAAGACTTGGAAGAGTCGTTTGCACAAGCGGCTTATCAGTTGGCTCGTGAGCAAGCGCAAAACAGGGTGCGCGCCAGTTGAGTGCGCTGTCAGGGAAGCTTAGCCTGTCAAGTAAACACGTTCTTCTTCGCGTCGAACAAGTCAGGTCAAGGAATCGTCGACCGCCTTCGGCTTGAAAAACATCGGATAAGCCCTTTGCACCGTCGGGCTGTCATAGGCCCAGCTGTGGCACTGCCCCAAAAAGTAAGGCGCTTGCGTCATTTCGGGGTGGGGCTGGCCTGCCAGTTCGCGGCGCTGCCATTGGCCGGCCGGCAGGGTCTGGTAGGCGGCCGTGGCCATGTTGAACAGCATCTCGCGCAAGTGGGTGCAGCCGTCGGTGCCGCCCACATGTTGGTTGATGACCTTGCGCCAGCCAGGGCCCATGGTGCAACCAATGAGCTTGTGCATGTTGTGTGGCGCGCCGGTGCATTCGGTGTGGGGGATGTCGTCCATGGAAGTGGCGATGTCCTGGATGACCATTTGGTTGTTGAGCGTGACGCGGATTTTTAGGTTATGGATCGGCTCATCGCTAGGAAAAAGCCGTTCGTTGGGCACCTGGAAGCCAAAGCTCTTGACGTCGGTCAGTTGGGCTTCAATGTCCCACAGACCGTCTTCGCGGTCATAGCCTTGGTACACCACGGTTCGCGTATGTGACAGTTTTCGGGGGGATGCTGGGGGTAGTGCCAATGGAATTCTCGCGGGTCTGGTGTTCAATGCTCAGATCATATCGATGCTGGAGCCCTGAACATGTCGCACGCTGTCACCACCGCTATTCACCCTGTCGTTCGCCGCCAGACCATTGCCGATGCCCTGCGTCGCACCGCGATCCGCTTGCCCGCCAAGACCGGCATCGTTTGTGGGGCTACCACCTGGACCTATGCCCAGTTCGATGCGCTGGTCACGCGGTTGGCCGCAGGCCTGGCCCGCATCGGCGTGGCCGAGGGCGACAAGGTGGCTGTGCTGGCGCGCAATTCGCACGGTTTTGCAGCGCTGCGCTTTGCGCTGGCCCGCCGGGGCGCGGTCATGGTGCCGATCAACTTCATGCTCAAGGCCGAAGAAGTCGCTTACATCTTGCGCCACGCAGGCGCCAAAACCTTGGCCACCGACAGTGGCCTGGCCGAGCTGGCGCAGGCTGCAGCCAAGCTGGACACGAAAGTTGAGCAGTTCATCTGGCTGCCTTCCGAAGACCCGAGCCAGCCGGTGGCGGGCATGCACAGCTTTGACACCTTGGCCGCTTGCCCCGATGCGCTGCCCGTTTTGCAGCTGGGCAGCTACGACGTGGCGCAGATCGTCTACACCAGCGGCACCGAGTCCTCGCCCAAAGGCGCGCAGCTCACGCACGACGCCGTGATGTGGCAATACGTCAGCTGCGTGATCGACGCCGAAATCGCCGAGGCTGATGTGGCCCTGCACGCGCTGCCGCTGTACCACTGTGCCCAGCTGGATGTGTTTTTTGGCCCGGCCATTTACATGGGCAGCACCAACGTCATCACGTCCAAGCCCACTCCCGACAACCTGTTGACGATGATTGAAAAATTCGGCATCACCA
The DNA here is from genome assembly GCA_044349465.1 of Limnohabitans sp. Taxonomy (GTDB): domain Bacteria; phylum Pseudomonadota; class Gammaproteobacteria; order Burkholderiales; family Burkholderiaceae_C; genus Limnohabitans_A. The sequence continues at coordinate 5,832 of JBIKQY010000105.1, forward strand.
GCTTCTTTGCGCCGCCGACAGTGTGGATTGCGCTGCTGCGCTCGCCCCTTATGGACGCCGACAAACTCGCCCAACTGGCCAAGGGCTACTACGGCGCGTCCATCATGCCGGTGGAAGTGCTCAAAGAGCTGGCTGCGCGCCTGCCCAAGGTGCGCTTGTGGAACCTGTATGGCCAAACCGAAATCGCGCCACTGGCCACCATGTTGGGCCCAGAAGACCAGCTGCGCAAACCCGGCTCGTGTGGCAAGGCGGTGCGCAACGTTGAGACCCGTGTGGTCAACGACGCCATGCAGGACGTGGCCGTGGGCGAAGTGGGCGAGATCGTGCACCGCTCGCCGCATTTGATGCTGGGCTACTTCCATGACGACGAGCGCACAAAAGCTTCGTTTGAGGGCGACTGGTTCCACAGCGGCGATCTGGGCATGATCGATGACGAGGGCTACATCACCGTGGTGGACCGCAAGAAGGACATGATCAAGTCTGGCGGCGAGAACGTGGCCAGCCGCGAGGTGGAAGAAATGATCTACCGACTGCCGCAGGTGAGCGAAGTGGCGGTGATCGGCTTGCCTGACCCCAAGTGGGTCGAGGCCGTGACGGCGGTGGTGGTGGTCAAGGCCGGGCAAACGCTGGACGAGGCCGCCGTGATCGCGCACTGCGCCCAACACATGGCGGGTTTCAAGTGTCCCAAGCGCGTGGTCTTTACCGACACACTGCCCAAGAACCCGAGCGGCAAACTCCTCAAGCGGGATTTGCGGCTTCGCTACGCATGACGAGTGGTGCGCTGAGCGTTGAGCGTTTAACGAGAGGTGATCTGACTGTCGTCCCGGACTTGATCCGGGATCCAGGTATCAAGGCTCTTTTGGGGGGCCAAAGCATGGACCCCGGCTCGGGGGCCGGGGTGACAGGTGTTTGTCGTCCCGGACTTGATCCGGGATCCAGGTATTCAGGATTGCTCAAGGGAAGCGAAAGCATGGACCCCGGCTCGGGGGCCGGGGTGACAAGCCTCAAGAGGTGCGTGTACCAAGGGAAATCCCTGATCAAATGTTCTATGAATAAGACCTGAATGTCCTATTGACAGGACAATAGGACTGTTCCACCATAGCGGTCATGGATGCCCATCTTCCTTTGCCCAAGTACCACCAGATCTATCTGGTGTTGCGCGAGCAATTGCGCGAGGGCCGTTTTGACCAGGGTTTGCCGGGCGAGCTGGCTTTGATGGGGCAGTTTGGAGTGGCGCGTGTCACGATTCGGCGGGCCTTGTCGCAGCTGGCCGAAGAGGGCTTGATTCAACGCGAGCCCGGGCGTGGCACTCGACCTGTTCCGGCCCGTGCGCAAGAGGTGCAGATGCAGGCCTCGACCATGGCCACAGGCCAGCAAGCGCGCTTGACGGGTTTGCTCGAGAACCTGGTGACCATGGGCATGCGCACCAAGGTCAAGGTGCTGAGCGTGGAGCACATGCGTGCGCCTGTGGATGTCGCTGCAGCCTTGAAGTTGCCCGCCATGACCATGGTTCAAAAAGCCGAGCGCGTGCGCAGCACGCCCGAGGGCCCCCTGTCGCACATCACCACCTGGGTGCCCGATGCGATTTCTTCAGGGTTTGGCAAGCGCGAATTGGCGCAAAAACCCATTTTGGTGCTGCTCGAAGAGTCGGGCGTCAAAGTGGGTCGGGCCGAACAAACCATCTCGGCCCGCTTGGCCGATGTGGGCATGGCCCAGCACCTGGATATTTCCGTCGGATCGGCCTTGCTGGCGGTGCGGCGTTTGATTTATGACGAGGACGACCGTCCCGTCCAATGGCTGCATGGCTTGTACCGACCGGACCGGTACGAATACCAGATGCAGTTATCCCGCGTTGGCAGCATCGATGCCAAGGTGTGGGTAAGCCAAGAGCTGTCCGCCAACTTCCATT
>JBIKQY010000106.1:0-7684 GCA_044349465.1 Limnohabitans sp.
AGTTCGATCCGAAACGCGTCATTGCCCACATGGCCAAAGCCACGGTCTTTATGGGCGTGCCCACGCTGTATGTGCGCATGCTGGCCGAGCCCACGCTCGACAAGGCGGCGGTGAAAAACATGCGCCTGTTTATTGCGGGGTCTGCCCCCTTGTTGATCGAGACCTTCACCGAATGGCAGCAGCGCACAGGCCACACCATTTTGGAGCGTTACGGCATGAGCGAGACCGCCATGCTGACCTCCAACCCCTATGCAGCCGACAAGCGGTATGCCAAACAGTCGGAGCGGCGTGGCGGCACGGTGGGCTTTCCTTTGCCGGGCGTGTCTTTGCGGGTCTTGGGTGACGATGGGCAAGCCTTACCGGTGGGGGAGATCGGCGGCATCCAAGTCAAGGGGCCCAATGTGTTCAAGGGCTACTGGCGCATGCCCGAGAAAACGGCCGAAGAGTTTACGGCTGACGGCTTCTTCAAAACCGGCGATGTGGGCAAGGTCGATGAGCGCGGTTATGTGGTCATCGTCGGCCGCAGCAAGGACTTGATCATCAGTGGCGGCTACAACGTGTACCCGGCCGAGATCGAGGGCTACATCAACGAGATGACCGGCGTGGCTGAAAGCGCTGTGGTGGGTGTGGCGCACCCCGACTTTGGCGAGGTGGGCGTGGCTGTGGTCATTGCCAAGCCCGGGGCCACTGTGCAGCCTGAGGCCATATTGGCCGAGCTCAAGGCCAAGCTGGCGAATTTCAAGATTCCCAAGCGCTGTTTTGTGGTGGCTGAGTTGCCGCGCAACACCATGGGCAAGGTGCAAAAGAACTTGCTGCGCGAGCAATACAAAAACCTGTTTCTCGCCTGATTCAGCCGCAAAGCCCATCGCTCGGGTGGGCCTGGCTGGACCCGAGTGCCCCCTTGGCGGTGACTCGGGTTTGGGCGTGACCGGGTTTGCGCTTCACTTCAGATAAGCGTTTTTCTCGTGCACGCTCTGAATGTGTTGAGCTGCTTGCTCCGGTGTGATGTCCTGGTTGATCACTTTCACGTTGGCGTACCAAAGCTCCTCTTCCATGGAGGGCCAGACGCGGTTGATTTTCTGGGCGTTCAGGCGGATCGTGTCCTGGCAGCTGCGTCGCCAACTCATCATCTCCTGGCCCAAGGGGTCATTGAATTTGACCGGGTGGTCCGCCAACGGAAAGTAGCCGGTCAGTGTGTCCGTGAGCAATTGGGCGAAATCGGCGGTGCCCAGCCAGGCGATGAACTTGAGCGCGGCCGCTTGGTTCGGGCTGTTTTTGTTCACGCCAATGCCGAAATCGGGGTGCACCGAGATGTGGCAAGCCTGACCTTCTTGTTCAACCGGGGGCTTGAAGACACCCAGTTCAATGGGTTTTTTGTAAGCAAAGCTGGTGCTGCGCAAAAAGTCGATGTCCCACGAGCCTGAGGGGTAGACCGCCGCGTTGCCGGTGGCAAACAGCAGCTGAATGTCTCCGTTGGACATGCTGTTTTGCTCGGGGTGCATGTAGGGCTTGAGTTGGGCCATCATCTGCCAGGCCTTGAGGAAGCCCGGGTCGGTGAATTTGACCGTGCCATCCATCAGCCCTTGCCGGGCCTTTTCGCCTTCCCAAAAGTTGGGCCCCAAGCCGGTGAACACCACTTGGGTGGATTCCCACATGTCGGCCGTGCCCAGTGCCAGCGGGGTCACGGTTTGGCTGGCCTTCACTTGGCTGAGCAATTGGTAGAACTGAGCCCAAGTCGATGGGGGCTCGAGTTTCAGGTCCTGCAGGATTTTCTTGTTGTAAAACAGACCATGCATGACATAGGCCACGGGCAGGCAGTAAGTGGTGGCGCTGTCGTCTGTGGTCCAAGCACGACGGGCCTGCGGGTTGAAGTTTTTAAGCGCCTCTTCTTTCAGGGGCAGCAGGTAACCCTTGGTTTGCATGCGCACGCTGGCGTCGAAGGGTCTGCAAAAAATCAGGTCGCCTGCGCGTCGGGTGGACAGCCTGGCCTCCAGCCGCGAATCGTAGGCCAGAGGTTCTTCGGGTTTGAACTTCAACTTGATCTCGGGGTGCTGTCGTTGAAAGGCAGGGATCAGGACCTTGTCCCAGAAGATCTGGTCGTCTTTGCGCCAGCTCTCAAGCGTCAACTCCTGGCCATGCGCGGTGCCCAGACCCAGTGCCGAGCCGATGAGCAGGGCGATGCCCAAGACGCTGGCCCACAGCGGGTAAGGGGCGCTTGGGCTTGGCCGGTTGGTGCAAAGGCGTTGCCATAAAAGTGAGCTCATGGGCCGATGGGGTGGGTTTTAATGAAATCATTTTAGTTAATTTTCACCCTTAAGTCCCTTTGTCAGGGGCTTTTGTACCCACCTCTTGGCTGCCAAGCTCTTTCAGCGCAGGCCTCGCACCCGCTGCCCCCCTCAGCGCAGCACCAGCACCGGAATGTGCGAATGCGTCAGCACCTGTTGTGTTTCGCTGCCCAAGAGCAGGCGTTTGATGCCTTTGCGGCCATGCGAGGCCATGACGATCAGGTCGGCTTTGTGCTTTTTGGCTGCCGCAATGATGGCGTCAGAAACGACGTCCGATTTGACGGTGATGGCTTTGGTGCTGACGGCTTTGGCCTTGGCGCTTTTTTCGACCGCGGCCAATTGCATTTGAGCGGCTTCGGTCCACTGGCTTTCCACGCGCGAGATCTCATCGCTGGACAGGGGGATGCTGCCTTCAAAATACGCCTGCGGGTAGCGCGGCACCACCTTGATGGCGACCAGCTCTGCGCCACAGGTGGCCGCCAGTTCGATGGCGCTGGTCACGGCTTTTTTGGACAAGGTGGAACCGTCGGTGGCCACAAGGATGCGTTTGTACATGAGGAGCTCCTGTTGAAAATGACAAGAACACAGCTTAAAAGCGCGGCAAATGGCAGCGCTTGATGTACATCAAGCTTTGATCGGGGCGGCTGTCGTATCTTCGAAACATGACCCAAGTCAATGTTTTGCCAGGCCAGTTACCCGCTTCTCCTCAAGCGTTGGAATCGGTTGCGCCTGAGCAGGCACAAGCCCATCGTGACACCCCGCAGCAGCGGCTGGAATTGCTCGATGCGCCCGAGGAGTGGGCGGCTTTCAGCTTGCCCGAAAAAACCGAATCGGGCTGCTGGCGCTCCAGCGTGGTCTTCGAGGGCATGCATTGCGCGGCCTGCGCCATCACGCTCGAAGATGCTTTGCGCGCCGTGCCGGGTGTGCAGTCGGTGCAGATCAGCGGTGCCAGCCACCGTGGCCAGATCGTCTGGTCGCCCGAGCTGACCCGACCCTCCGAGTGGATGCATTCGGTCGAGCGCCATGGCTATAAAGCCTTGCCCGCCAACGATGCCCATGCCCACGCGCGCAGGCGCGAAGAGGCCCGGCGCATGGTCTGGCGTTGGGCGGTGGCGGCCCTGTGCATGATGCAAGTCATGATGTACGCCACGCCGACGTACCTCACGCAGCCAGGGGAGATCTCGGGCGAAGCCGTTCATTTGCTGCGCTGGGCGTCCTGGGTATTGTCCTTGCCGGTGATGTTTTTTTCGTGCACCCCGTTTTTCAGCAGCGCCTGGCGCGACCTGCGCGAGCGCCAAATCAGCATGGATTTGCCCGTGGCGCTGGGCATGGTGGTGACTTTTGTGGTCAGCACGCTGGGCACCTTCGAGCCCCAGGGGCCGTTCGGGGGCGAGGTCTTTTTTGACTCGTTCACCATGTTTGTGTTCTTTTTGCTCACGGGTCGCTGGCTGGAGCTGCGCATGCGTGACCGCACGGCCGGGGCGCTGGAGGCGGTGCTCAACCGCTTGCCCGACAGCGTGCGCAAGCGCCAAAGCGATGGGACTTGGGCGCTCATGTCCATCCGCCGCTTGCAGGTGGGTGATGTGATCGAGGTCTTGCCCGGCGAGGCTTTTGCGGGCGATGGCCTGGTGTTGGATGGCCAAACCCAGGTGGACGAGGCCCTGCTGACCGGCGAGTCGAGGCCGTTGGCACGCAGCGTGGGCGATCGTGTGATTGCAGGCAGCCACAACCTGAGCGGCACGCTGCAGGTGCAGATCGAGCAAATTGGCGCGGCCACCCGCTATGCCCAAATTGTGGCCCTGATGGAAAGCGCCTCGGTCTCCAAGCCCGCCATGGCGCAGCTGGTGGACCGCTGGGCCAAACCCTTTTTGGTGGCGGTGATGTTGGCCTCGTTGGCTTCGGCAATCTATTGGTGGCCAAGCGACCCCGCGCACGCGGTGATGGTGGCCGTCGCCGTGCTGATCGTGACCTGTCCTTGCGCTTTGTCGCTGGCCACACCTGCGGCCATGCTCGCCACAGCCGGGGCCTTGGCGCGCAGCGGTGTGCTGGTGCGACGCCTGAGCGCCCTGCAAAACCTGGCCCAAATTGACACGGTGATTTTTGACAAAACCGGCACCCTGACACGCGATGCCTTTGAAGTGGTCCACATCCACACCCGCGATGGCGTGTGCGAGGCGCAGGCTCTGGACTGGGCGAGCAGTTTGGCGCGCCATTCCCTGCACCCGGTCTCGCGTGCCCTGTGGTCCGAGGCACGGCGTCGGGCCGAAGCCGCTGGGCGTTTGCATGATTTGGAAGCGCTGGCTGCGCACGACGTGAGCGAGCTGGCAGGGCAGGGCGTGCAAGGCGTTTTGACGCAGTCGGGCCAAGTGCCCCAAGCCTTGCGTTTGGGCTCGGCCGCTTTTTGCGCAGCGCCTTCACGCGCAGGGCACCACCTGCAGGTCAGTCTGGCCGATGCATCGGGCTGGCTGGCCAGCTTTGAGTTGGCCGAGCAAGTTCGCCCCGAAGCGGCGGGTGTGGTGCGTGCCTTGGCGCAAATGGGTTTGACCCTGAAAGTGTTGTCGGGCGACGGCCCTGCTGCGGTGGCCCAGGTGGCTCAGGCCGTGGGCATTGCGGATGCGCAAGGCGGCTGCAGCCCTCAGCACAAATTGCAAGCCCTGCAGGCCTTGCAGGCCCAGGGGCACAAAGTGGCCATGGTGGGCGATGGCTTGAACGATGGCCCGGTGCTGGCCGGGGCCGATGTGTCTTTTGCGTTGGGCCAGGCGGTGCCGCTGGCGCAGTCCAAATCCGATTTTGTCTTGATGGGCGGCCAACTCGGTGTGCTGGTCAACACCTTGCAGCGCAGCCGCCAGACGATGCGCATCGTGCGGCAAAACCTGTGGTGGTCGGCGCTCTACAACGCCGCTTGTGTGCCGCTGGCCTTGATGGGCTGGCTGCCCGCCTGGGCCGCAGGCCTGGGCATGGCGCTCAGCTCTTTGCTGGTGGTGCTCAATGCCTTGCGCTTGTCGCAGGCCTTGCCTGATTCGCTGCAGCAGCAGGCGCTGGACCTTCAATCCGTTTGAGAAAACAGCATGGACATTCTTTATTTGCTGATCCCACTGTCTGTGGCCTTGGTGTTTTTCATCCTGGCGGGGCTGTGGTGGGCAATTGACCGAGGCCAATTTGAAGACATTGAGGCCGAAGGCGAGCGAATTTTGCGTGACGATTGATTTCGATCAAGTCCTTGCAATGTACGCCCGTGCACACTCGACTCGAAGATTTTAAAAACAAGAGGTAAACATGAAATTTGCCAATATGCAGGCGACTTCCTACAACGACAAAGTTGTCAGGCAGTTCACCATCATGACGGTGGTATGGGGTGTGGTGGGCATGCTGGTCGGCGTGATCATCGCAGCCCAGCTGACTTGGCCGGAGCTCAACTTCGGCATTTCCTGGCTCAGCTATGGCCGCTTGCGGCCCTTGCACACCAACGCGGTGATTTTTGCGTTCGGGGGGTGCGGTTTGTTCGCTGCCGCGTATTACGTGGTGCAACGCACTTGCAACGTGCGGCTGTTCAGTGACAAGCTGGCCGCTTTCACTTTTTGGGGTTGGCAACTGGTCATTGTGCTGGCCGCCATTTCCTTGCCCTTGGGCTTTACCCAAGGCAAGGAATACGCCGAACTTGAGTGGCCCATCGACATCTTGATCGCGCTGGTCTGGGTGGCCTTTGCGGTGGTGTTCTTTGGCACTGTGGGCACCCGCAAGGTGCGTCACATTTATGTGGCCAACTGGTTCTTTGCTGCGTTCATCATCGCGGTGGCCTTGCTGCACATCGTCAATGCTGCGGCTTTGCCCGTGGGGATGATGAAGTCCTACTCGGCTTATGCCGGTGTGCAAGACGCCATGGTGCAATGGTGGTACGGCCACAACGCGGTGGGCTTCTTTTTGACGGCAGGTTTTCTGGGCATGATGTACTACTTCATCCCCAAGCAAGCTGAGCGCCCGGTGTATTCGTACCGCCTGTCGATCGTGCACTTTTGGGCATTGATCTTCACCTACATGTGGGCCGGTCCCCACCACCTGCACTACACCGCATTGCCTGACTGGACACAGTCCGTGGGCATGGTGTTCTCGCTCATCTTGTTGGCCCCCAGCTGGGGCGGCATGATCAACGGCATCATGACCTTGTCGGGTGCTTGGCACAAGCTGCGTGACGACCCGATCCTGCGCTTTTTGATCGTGTCCCTGTCTTTCTACGGCATGTCGACCTTTGAAGGTCCGATGATGTCCATCAAAACCGTTAACGCTTTGAGCCACTACACCGACTGGACCGTGGGCCATGTGCACTCGGGTGCTTTGGGTTGGGTGGGTCTGGTGACCATGGGCTCGATGTACTACCTGATTCCCCGCCTGTTTGGCCAAAAGCAGATGTACAGCGTCAAGGCCATTGAGGTTCACTTCTGGACCGCCACCATCGGCATTGTGATCTACATCGCCGCCATGTGGATTGCTGGGGTCATGCAGGGCCTGATGTGGCGCGCCATCAACGCCGACGGCACCTTGACCTACACCTTTGTGGAATCGGTCAAAGCCACTTACCCCTTCTATGTGTTGCGCTTGATCGGTGGTTTGCTGTACCTGACGGGCATGGTCATCATGCTCTGGAACACCATCAAGACCGTGACCCAAGGCCGTTCGGTTGAAGTCCGCATCCCCACACTCACACCTGCACACGCCTGAGGAGAAATACAACATGGCTGAAAACCAAAAATCGGGCGGCTTGTCGCATGAGAAAGTCGAGACCAACAACTTCCTGATGATCGTGCTGATCCTGGTGGTGCTGCTGGTCGGCGGCATGGTTGAAATCGTGCCCTTGTTCTTCCAGAAGTCCACCACCGAGCCGGTGCCGGGCCTCAAGCCCTACACAGCGCTGCAAGTGGTGGGGCGCGATGTGTATGTGCGCGAAGGCTGCTACAACTGCCATTCGCAGATGATTCGCCCCTTCCGCGCAGAGACCTTGCGCTACGGCTCTTATTCGCTGGCTGGTGAATTTGTATACGACCGCCCCTTCCAGTGGGGCTCCAAGCGAACCGGTCCCGATTTGGCCCGTGTGGGTGGTCGTTACAGCGACGAATGGCACCGCATCCACCTGATCAACCCGCGTGATCTGGTGCCTGAGTCCAACATGCCCGCCTACCCCTGGCTGGAAAAAACGCCCGCGAATGCGGCCTCCATCCAGGCCCATATGAAAGGCCTGCGCACATTGGGCGCGCCCTACACCGACGAAGAAATTGCCAAAGCCCCTGAAGAGGTGAAAGACAAGACCGAGATGGACGCTGTCATCGCCTACCTCCAGGTGCTCGGCACCCACCGCAAATAAGGAATGGTCATGGACATCAACACCCTGAGATCCATCGTCACCT
>JBIKQY010000107.1:0-7668 GCA_044349465.1 Limnohabitans sp.
GCATCACCAAGGCCCAAGTGGCCTCGCGCATGGCCACCATGATCTCGCCCATGGATTTGCGCGGCGGCACCTGCACCATTTCACGCCGCGCCAACCACCACCAGGTGACCCACAAGGCCGCTCCCAACATGATGCCCGGCACGATACCGGCCATGAACAGTTTGGAGATGGACACATTGCCCGCCACACCAAAGATCACAAAGCCAATGCTGGGCGGAATGACCGGGGCGATGATGCTCGCTGAAGCAATCAAGCCTGCCGACCGGGCCCGGTCATGACCGGCCGCCACCATCATGGGCAAGAGCAAGGCCGACAGCGCCGCCGCATCGGCCACCGCCGAGCCCGACCATGCCGCCATGATCACGGCGGCCATGATCGTCACGTAACCCAGGCCGCCCTTGATGTGGCCCACACAAGCCATTGCAAAGTTCACGATGCGGCGTGACAAACCGCCCGCGTTCATGATCTCGCCCGCCAGCATGAAAAACGGCACGGCCAGCAAAGGGAAACTGTTGGCGCCTTCGAGCAGGTTTTGCGCGAGGATCTGGGCATCGAACATGTTCAAGTGCCACATCAGCGCCACGCCGCAGATCAAGAGCGAAAACGCAATCGGGATGCCGATGGCCATGGCCCCGAGCAGAGAAAAAACAAAAATAGCGATCGTCATGTCAGTCTCTCTTGCGCTCAGGCTTTGCCACCGCCATGGGGCGACTCTTCGGATTCCTGAACCATGACCAGGTCTTCATCGCGCACTTGGCCGGTGAGCAAACGAAACAGATCGGTCAGCAAGATCAGGCCGCCCAACACCGCAAACACCACCCCGGGGGCATACACCCAAGCCATGGTCACTTCCATCACCGCGCTGGTGCTGCCCAGGTTGATCACGGTCTGCTGGTAAGCCCCTTTGAACAGCAGCCAGCAGATGAACAGCATGGCCAGGTAGGACAAGCCAAGGCAAAACTTTTTGCCCGCAGGGCCCAGGCGACCCAGCAACATGTCGGTGCCCAAGTGACCGTGCTCCTTCAAGGCAACGACCGCACCCATGAAAGTCATCCAGACGAACAACCAGCGCGAGAGCTCTTCCGACAAGGTGATGCCCGAGTTGAACCCGTAGCGCATGACCACGTTGCCAAAGACCAGCACCACCATCACGGCCAAACACAGGGCCATGACGATGTTCAGGACTTTGCAAAAACCGTCGATGAATTTTTGAACCAACACACGACTCCGAAAATGGGCTATTGATAATGTACGAACTGGTTAGTTTTTTAGGGATCCGTGATTACCCTGATGTATGGATGACATCCAAACTTAACTGTTAATCCGAAATGGATTGGCTAACGAAGCGCAGGATCAACTCGACCACATGCACCCTTTTGAGGGTGTTGGCCTTGTCCTGGCTGGCCCGGTCCTGAAAAATCAGGCCAAAAGTATGGCGGTTGGAGACGTTGAAAAACGTGAACGCCGAAATCGCCGAGTGGATGTCCACCGGGTCCAGCCCGGCCCTGAACACACCCTGCGCCACACCCCGGTCGTACACGGCCTGGACGGATTGAATGGCATTGGAGTTGAGCGCCTGAATGCTCTGGCTTTGCCGCAAGTAGTCACCGCGCTGGATGTTTTCGTTCATCACCAGGCGAATGAAGTCTTCGTTGTCGCGGTGGTGGTCGTAGGTGAACTCCACCAGTTTTTGCAGCGCCTGCGCAGGCGGCAGGTCGTCCAGGTGCAGGTCCGACTCAATGGCCCGCATCCGGCGGTAAGCCTCTTCGAGCACGGCCAGGTACAAACCATCCTTGCTGCCGAAGTAGTAATAGATCATGCGCTTGCTCGTGCGCGTGGCCGCTGCAATGGCGTCGATGCGCGCGCCCGTGAGGCCCTTGTCGGCAAACTCGTGCGTGGCCACGGTCAGGATCTCGGCCATGGTGCGGGCGGGGTCGTTGGTGCGACTGGAGACGCTGGCCCCGCTGGAAGGGCTCGGCATGGGGTCCGAAGAATGTACCGGTTGGTTCATTGATCGAAGTATAGAGTGCCTGCAGTCACGTCCAAACAGCTTGGCAAGCATGTGACGCCCTTTTGGACGGCTCACGGCTACAGTGCATGCAGGACAGTTCACTCAAAGGTACAAACATGACAACAATCGGCATGATCGGCATCGGCATGATGGGCCACGGCATCGCGAGCAACCTGCTCAAACACGGGCAAAGCCTGACGGTGCTGGAGCACCCCGGCAACCAGCCGCTGGACACCCTGCTGGCCGCAGGCGCACGCACCTGCACCACGCCCCAAGCACTCGCTGAGCAATCGGATGTGATCATCCTGTGCGTGACCGGCACGCCCCAGGTTGAGGCGGTGCTGATGGGCGAAGACGGCGTGTTGAAAGGCATGCGACCCGGCACCATCGTCATCGACTGCTCGACTGCCGTGCCCGCATCGACTGAAAAAGTCGCGGCCTTGGTCATCGCCCAAGGCGGGCAGTTTCTCGACTCGCCCATGACGCGCACGCCCAAAGAAGCTGCCGAGGGCCGTTTGAATTTGTTGGTGGGCGGTGATGCAGCCTTGTTTGAGCGCTGCCGCCCCATCTTGGCCTGCTTTGCCGAAAACATCGTGCACACCGGCCCGATTGGCTCAGGCCACCGCATGAAGCTGTTGCACAACTACGTGTCGCTGGGCACCGTGACCTTGCTGGCCGAAGCCGCGGCTTGCGCCCAACGTGCGGGCGTGGACGCCAACACCTTTGTGGAAGTGCTGTCCAAAGGCGGCGGCTGGGGCGCGGCGCTGGACCGCCTCAAACCCACCCTGACGACTGGCGACACCTCGGGCCTGCGGTTTTCGATGAGCAACGCGCTCAAAGATTTGAGCTACTACAACCAAATGGCCATCGACACGCATGCCGACCACACGGTGGCGCAAGCCGTCAAAAACACGCTGGAAACCGCCTGCCAAGAAGGCGACCCGAACGCGCTGGTGCCTGAATTGATCGCGCTGCTGGCCAAACGTCAAAGCAGCTGAACGCGCAACACGCTCGCTGATTGATTCGGCCCGATGACGTTTGAATGGCCCATGTTGTTGTCGGCCATGCGGCTCTTTTGTTCTTTGTAGGAGCCCACCCCTGTGGGCGATGGTTTGCAGGGCGTGTTCCACGCCCATCGCCCACAGGGTGGGCTCCTACAAAAAAGTCGCAGGTCGGTGCCTTCAGGTCCGACACCAAGAAAGGTGCACCGCCAACGCGGTCTAGGCCTTGGACCTACTCGCTCCCCGAGGCACCCTCTCCCGAAGGCCGAGGCTTCTGAACCATCGTGATCACCCCAAACGGGCAGCGCCGTTCGCATAGACTGCACCCTGTGCAACCCTGTTCATCGTGCAACACCGCATGCTTACGCCAGGCCACCACCTGCAAACTCAGCACCCCCGGCGGACACGCCGCCACACACCAGCCGCAACCGGTGCAGCGGGGCGTGTGGATGTGGGGCAGTTTCATGTGATTTAAACGAAAAAATAATGACTGCCCGTATCAAGCTTGCTGGAACGGTAAATAATCCATCGGTTGCTTGCCTTCTCGAACGCAGTCATGCTGCACCAGCCAATACGTCCAAGCGTATTGGATAACGGTCTCCATCATTATTCTGGTTCTTCAATAGACGCCCTTGAAATGCCCCTCATTTTTTGGAGCCCAACCATACCTACCAAAGAACGCATCTGCGTGATGGCAATCCCATTGAGCTGCAACAAACGCATTGAAGCATCCAGCCCTTGATGAATCAACACCGAGTTGATGCTTTCCAAATTGGACAACACCACCAGTTGCTCCAATGTGGCCGCATCACGCATATTGCCTTTAAGAGTTGGATTGCTTAGCCTCCACTGTCCTGCAGTCTGACCAAAAAGAGCTACGTTCAAAAGGTCGGCCTCATTGGCGTAAACGGTTGCGGTCTGCGCCCTGGTCAACCGGGGTGGAATCAGATGAGCCTTGATCGCGTCTGTGTGAATTTTGTAGTTCACCTTGGTCAAAGTGCGTTGAAAACTCCAAGCCAGAGAAGTGCTCTTTGCCTCTTCCTCTTTGAGGCGCTGGAATTCTTTGATCAGATAGAGCTTGAACTCCGGACTCAGCCAAGAGCCGAACTCAAATGCAATGTCTTTGTGGGCAAAGGTGCCCCCGTATCGTCCCGCTTTGGCCAGCAAGCCAATAGCGCCTGTCGCCTCGATCCACTTTTTGGCTGACAGATAAAAGCTGTTACGGCCAGCCTCGTTTTTAATTCCATCGAATTCGGGGGAATTAAAACTGGCGTTGTTCAATTGCTCCCAAACGCCTAAGAACAACACGGTGTCCTTGTTTTTAAGCCATTGCTCAATGAGTGCGCTTCCACCTTCAAAGCTTCTCACCATGTCCGTGAGCGATATGTAGTCTTGTTCGTGGCGTGAGACGACAGTGATGGATGAGGTCTTGACGGTGATGGTTCGGTTTTTCATGCCGCCTCCGTGGTGGTATTTGGCATCGTGTCAATGATTTTGCGCGCCAAGCCCTCAGACCAGCGGCACCGTCAACTGCGCGATCACCGCCGCCGTGTCAGGCCGCACACCACGCCACCATACAAAGGCCTCGGCCGCTTGTTCGGCCAGCATGCCCACACCATCGGCCAAACGCGTCACACCGGCTTGCTGCGCCAGCTGCAAAAACGGCGTCAAGCCTTTGCCGTAGGTCAGGTCATAGGCCAGGCAGCCCGGGGCAAACACACTGGCTGGCAATGGCGGCAACTCAGCTGTGAGGCTGGACGAGCTGGCGTTGAGCACCACATCAAACGCCTGTCCCTGCAAGTCGGCATAGCCCAGCCCCTGCACCGGCACCTGGCCCCTCTGGTGCTGCTGCGCCAAGGCCGCCAACTCTTGCGCCTTGGCCACGGTGCGGTTGACGATCACCAGCTCGGCAGGCTGCTCGGCCAACAGCGGCAGCAAGGCCCCGCGTGTGGCCCCCCCCGCGCCCAAAATCAACACGCGCCGCCCTTGCAGCGGGCAGCCCAGGTTGTGCACCACATCGCGCACCAGACCCACGCCGTCAAAGTTTTCGGCATAGACCCGGTCGCCCTCGAACTTCATGGCATTCACGGCGCCGGCCATTTGCGCGCTGGGGGCCAAGTCGGTGGCGTAGGCGAAAGCGTCGAGCTTGAAAGGCGCGGTCACATTCATGCCCCGCCCGCCCGAGGCCCGAAACGCGTCCACCGTGGCCGCAAATTCGCCCAAGGGGCCCAGCAACTTGCCGTAATCCATGTCTTGCCCCGTCACCTGCGCAAAAGCGCTGTGGATCAAGGGCGATTTGCTTTGCACAATGGGGTTGCCGATCACGGCGTAGCGGTCTGTCATGCGGAAATTTCGGAGTTCAAGCACTGGATCTTATCGCCACCGCAACTGTCGCCTCGCGGACCCTGCCCCAAAGTCCGATGGCTATACTTTTACCAATGAAAACAAACAAACCCCTGCGTTTTGAAACTTTGGCTGTGCATGCGGGGCACGGCGTCGACCCTTCCACTGGAGCGGTGGTTGATCCCATCCACCTGTCCACCACCTTTGAGCGGGACCCCGACGGCAGCTACCCGCACGGCTACTTGTACTCGCGCAACCACAACCCCAACCGCAATGGCCTGGAGGCCGCTTTGTCGGCCCTGGAAGGCGGCGCAGGCGCTGCCGCTTTTGGCTCGGGCCTGGCAGGTGTCACGGCCATCTTTCAGGGCCTGCAGCCGGGCGACCATGTGCTGGCCCCGTCCGACATCTACCACGGCACAGCCAACGTGCTCAAACACCTGTTTGCCAAATGGCAGGTCAGCGCCAGCTTTGTGGACATGACCCGTCTGGACACGGTGCGTGCGGCCATGCAGCCCAACACCAAAATGGTCTGGATTGAAACCCCCTCCAACCCGCTGATGCAGTGCGTGGACATTGCCGCCGTGGCCGAAATTGCCCACGCAGGCGGTGCGCGCGCCATCGCCGACAACACCTTTGCCTCGCCGGTGTTGCAGCGCCCACTCGATTTGGGTTGCGACATGGTCATGCACGCCACGACCAAGTACCTGGGTGGCCGCAGCGATGTGCTGGGCGGCATCGTCATCACCCGCCAGGACGACGCGCACTTTGCCGCCTTGCGCACCGCGCAGCTGTTTGGCGGCGGCGTGCCTTCGCCGTTTGACTGCTGGTTGGTCATGCGCAGCTTGCCCACCCTGCCCTACCGCATGCAAGCGCATTGCGCCAACGCCGATAAGGTGGCCCGCTTTTTGAACGAGCACCCGCATGTCAGCGCCGTGCACTACCCGGGCCTGGAGGGCAACGCCTTCCACGCGATTGCCAAAAAACAAATGTCGGGCTTTGGCGGCATGCTGTCGTTTGAAGTCAAAGGCGGCAAGGACGCGGCCATGGCCCTGGCCGCGAATGTGGAAATTTTCACCCGCGCCACCAGCTTGGGCGGCGTGGAAAGCCTGATCGAGCACCGCGCCTCGATCGAAGGGCCTGAGAGCAAGACCCCGCAAGGTCTGTTGCGCGTCTCGGTGGGCCTGGAGCATGCCGATGACCTGATCGACGACCTGGCGCAAGCCCTTGAACGCGCCAGCAGCTGAGCGTCTGCCCTCTGGGCCACGCCCCTCGCTGGCGGTGGCCTTCATTGTGTTGGCCCAGTGCCTGAGCACCTCGCTGTGGTTCAGCCCCAGCGGGGTGGCCGACAGCCTGATGCGTGATTGGCAGCTGAGTGCGGCCGCCTTCAGCTGGCTTTTGGCGGCCACCCAACTGGGCTTCATCGCGGGCACTCTGGCCTTTGCCTTCAGCGGCGCGGCCGACCGGTTTCAGCCCACGCGCATTTTTGTGGTGTGCAGTTTGCTGGGGGCGCTGGCCAATGCCGCCGTCACCTGGGGCGTGACTGATTACGGCCTGTTTTGGAGCCTGCGCTTTGTTGTGGGCATGTGCCTGGCTGGCATCTACCCACTGGGCATGAAGATGCTGGTGCAGCGTGTGGGCAGCAAACCTGCAGCGGCCTTGGGCTGGCTGGTGGGCATGCTGACGCTGGGCACCGCCATGCCGCATGCCTTGCGCGCCCTGGGCCAAAGCTGGCCCTGGCCCGAGGTGCTGCTGGGCTCGTCGGTGCTGGCCCTGGTGGGTGCGGTGCTGGTGGGCTGGATGGGACAAGCACCCAAGCAGGCCGCATCTCCGAGTCAAGCCCCAGCCCCTGCACCGGTTAGCCTGAACACACAGGCCTTGCGCGCGGTGATCGCGGTGCGCGGTTTTCGGGCATCGGCGCTGGGCTACTTTGGCCACATGTGGGAGCTGTACGCTTTTTGGAGCGTGCTGCCCTGGCTGAGCCTGCCCATTGCCCGCGCCTTGACCGAGCCGGGGGAGAGTTTGGCATCCTCGGTGGCCTGGATCAGTTTTTCCGTCATCGGCATCGGCTTTTTTGGCTGCGTGCTGGGCGGCCTGTGGAGCCGCCGTGTGGGCAGTGCCAAGGTGGCGGCCAGTGCTTTGGCGGCCTCGGGCCTGATGTGCGTGGGCTACCCCTTCATTCCGGACAGTTGGCCGCTGGTGCAGCTGGGCGCTTTGCTGTTTTGGGGCGTTTGTGTGGTGGCCGATTCGCCGCAGTTTTCGGCCATGTCGTCGCAATACGCACCGCCCCAGTGGCTGGGCAGCGCGCTGGTGCTG
>JBIKQY010000108.1:0-7640 GCA_044349465.1 Limnohabitans sp.
ACAGCGCGGTGTTGCCGGATCACAACCCCTTGGTGGCCGGACGCTGGCAGGCCGAAGAGGCCGACGGCGTGAGTGTGGAGGAGGGCATTGCCCAGGCGCTGGGCCTGAAGCTGGGTGACCGCCTGGGCTTTGACATTGCCGGTCAGCCCCACGAGGCCCGTGTCACCTCTTTGCGCAAGGTGGACTGGGCTTCAATGCGTGCCAACTTCTTCATGCTGTTTCCGGTCTCGCAAATGCACGACTTGCCCATGACCTACATGGCCGCTTTCCGATCGCCCCAAGGTGCGCCGGGTTTTGAAAACACCATGGTCAATGCCTTTCCCAACATCACCAGCGTGGACATGCGCAGCACGCTGGCGCAGGTGCAGCGGGTCATGGACCAGGTGATTCGGGCCGTGGAATTCTTGTTTGCCTTCACTCTGGCAGCGGGCCTGATGGTTTTGCTGGCCGCCGTGGGCGCGAGCCGCCAAGCGCGTGAGCGCGAATACGCCATCATGCGGGCGCTGGGTGCGGGCCGCAGCCTGCTGGCGCAGGTGCAGCGCACCGAGCTGCTGGGCATTGGCTGGCTGGCAGGCTTCATGGCCAGCGCCATGGCCCTGGCGGTGGGCTGGGCCTTGGCCCGCTACGCCTTCGAGTTCGCTTGGCAGCCACCTTTGTGGGCCCCCTTGGCCGGTGGAATGGCCGGTGCCTTGTTGGCTTGGGGCGCGGGCAGCCTGAGCCTGGCCGGGGTGTTGCGCCAACCCGTGGTACAGACTTTGCGCCAAGCAGCGCAGTGATCTTGCCGGTTCAGGGCCCTTTGCAACAGGTCACAATGGATGGCTATGAACATCGAAGAAAAGCCCCCGTTTGACACGCCCTTTGCCTGGATGGGCGGCGAAGCGGTGGTGCGTGCCTTGGCCGACCGTTTTTATGACTTGATGGACATGGAGCCGGGTTACAAAGCCCTGCGCGATGCGCACGGCAGCAGCCTGGACGGCGCCCGTGACAAGCTGTTTTGGTTTTTGTGCGGCTGGCTGGGCGGGCCCGAACATTACACCGAGCGTTTTGGCCACCCGCGTTTGCGCATGCGCCACATGCCGTTTTCGATTGGTGTGCTCGAGCGCGACCAGTGGTTGGCCTGCATGGACCAGGCCATGACCGAATTGAGCGTCGATCCAGTGCTGCGCGAGCGATTGAACGGCAGCTTTTTCAAGACCGCTGACTGGATGCGTAATCGGGGCGTTTGACGGACCCGCTTTTTTCTTGTGCGCTCAAAACCAACCCCATGCCCGGCCCGGAGCAACTCCTTTGAAAATCAATGCGCTGCAAGACCTGAAACAAGTGCGCCAGAAGCTGGCCGAGGCCCACGCGCAAGCCCAGGCCCTGGCGGCTGCGCAAGCGCTGGCGGCGCGTCAGCGTGAGGCCGAAAGCAACCTGTTTGTGCGTGCCGTGGGTGCCGTACAGCGCTTGCCTGAGCACGACCTGGTCAAGCTGAACGGCCCCAGTCCTGCGCCGGTTGCCCACCAACGCCAAAAGGACAACGAGGCGGTGCTGCGCGACTGCCTGAGCGACGAGTTCGATGCGAGCACCTTGCTCGACACCGATGACGCCCTGAGTTTTCGCCGTCCGGGCATTGGGCGCGATGTGATCCACAAACTGCGCAAAGGCGATTGGTCGATTCAGCGCGAGATCGATCTGCACGGTCTGCGCAGCGACGAAGCCCGCGTGGCGCTGGCCGAATTCATCCGCCTGGCGCACCGCCAGGGGCTGCGTTGCCTGCGCGTGGTGCACGGCAAGGGCTTGGGCTCGCCCGGCAAAACCCCGGTGCTCAAGTCCAAAGTGCACAGCTGGCTGGTGCAAAAAAACCAGGTCATGGCCTTCGTGCAGGCCAAGCCTGCCGAAGGCGGTGCGGGGGCCTTGCTGGTTTTGCTCAAACCGGGCGGCTGAGACAAGCGCCTTCACTCAACCGGGCACCTGCGCCTGAGCGCACGCCACTTGAACCAAAGCGCGCTGCCCGTCTTCGCCCTGGCGCATGGCGCTCAGGCAGCCGCCCCAGACGCAGCCGGTGTCCAAAGACCAGATGTCGCTGCGCCCTTGCCAGCCCAAGGTGGACCAATGGCCAAAGGCCACGGTGATGCCGGCCGTGCGCCGCCCCGGCACATCGAACCAGGGCATGAAGCCTGTCGGGGCTTGCGCGGCGCTGTCCTTGGTGGCGAATTCCATGGTGCCATCGGCCGCGCAAAAGCGCAGGCGTGTCAAGGCGTTGACCACCACGCGCCAACGGTCCAGCCCCGTCAAATCGTCTCGCCAAGCGGCGGGCTCGTTGCCATACATGTGGGCCAAAAAATGAGGCAAGTCCGGCCCGCGCAAAACGGCCTGCACTTCGGCTGCCAAGGACAAAGTTTGCGTCACAGTCCAGCTGGGCAAGACCCCCGCATGCACCGACAGTACCCCGTGCGACCACAGCGCCAAGTGCTGCTGGCGCAGCCAGCCGAACAGAATTTCTCGGTCTGGCGCCTGCAGCAACTCGTCCAGTGTGTCCAGCCGCTTGGTGCGGCTGAAACCCCAGGCCACGGCCAGGGCATGCAAATCGTGGTTGCCCAGCAGGCACTGCGCACTGCCTTGCAGCGCCATCAAGCGGCGCAGCACGCCCAAAGAATCCGGGCCCCGATTGACCAGATCGCCCAAAACGATCAATTGGTCTCGGCTGGGCGAAAACGCCACCTCGTCGAGCAAGCGCGCCAAAGGCGCGTCGCAGCCTTGAATGTCACCGACCCAGTAAACCGCCATATGCACCCTTCATTGAAATCGCTCCCCAAATGGGGTCAAGGTTTTGGATATTGTGAGTCAGATTTACCAAAGATTTTCAGGGGCATTGGGCTTTGCGGATGGTTTGAGATTTAAAAATATCCCGAAAGATCGAATGAAGATGGCATTCAACCCGGCGTCATTCAAATATTGAGCAAGCAGTGCTGCCAAATAAAACCGCTTTGATGTACATTAACGCACTGTCATTATCTATTGAGGTTAAACCATGTCCTTGTCATATAAAGAATTATTGCAAAAGCGCGAAGCCTTGGAGCACGAAATTGCCCAAGCGCGTCAAAATGAAATTTCCAGTGCCGTGGCCAAGGTGCGCGAGCTGGTCGCCGAGTATGGCTTGACAGCGCAAGACGTTTTTCCTGGCCGTGGTGCCAAAACTTCGGTGGCCAAACCCGTGAGCAAAGTGGCTGCCAAATACCGTGATCCTGCCACCGGTCAAACCTGGACCGGCCGCGGCAAAGCCCCCAAGTGGATCGAAGGTCAAGACCGTGCGCCTTTCGTGATTGCCTGAGCCACCAAGCCCTGAATTGTCACGAATTCAAATTGACTGTTAAGGGTTAATTTAATATTTTTGATAATTTTCGATCTTGAAACCCAACCCCGCTCCGGCGGGGTTTGTTGTTTCAAGCGGTGGACTTGATCTAGATCATGGATTCGTAAAATGGTAGACCCTTGGGGTTGACCAATCGTGAGAATGGGTGTCGTCTTGAGTTCAGAGATTGTTGATATTGAAAACCAGAGCTTGAACCGCTGGTATCTGGCCTATACCAAGCCCAAGCAGGAATCTGTGGCCTTGGCCAATCTGGAGCATCAGGGCTTTGAGGCTTATTTGCCCTTGTTCAAAAAATTCAAAAAAACCGAACAAGGTCCGGTGGCCCTGTTTGAGCCCATGTTTCCGCGCTACATCCTGTTTCGACCCAGTCGTTCAGAACAAAGCATTTCGGCGGTGCGCAGCACCAAGGGCGTGACCACCATCGTTCGGTTTGGTTTTGAGCCCGCTTTGCTGCATGACGATGTGGTGCAGCGGATTCGCCAGATGGAGCAGATGCGCGATCAGGCCACGATCGAGGAGCTCAACCAACTTCAGGTGGGGCAAAAAGTGCGTCTCAAGCACACCGCATTGGGTGCCATCGAGGGTTTGGTGCACAACGTGTCCAGCAAAAGGGTGGCGGTGTTGCTGGAGATTATGGGTCGGCCCACGGTGGTTCAGGTGGATCACCACCAGGTCGAAGCGAGCGCTTGAAGTGGGCCCTGACTCAGGGTCAAAGTGGGGCAGAGGAGCCAAAGCGCCGGTCGCGTGTGGCAAACCAGGCCAGCGCCTGTTTCAGGGTTTCGGGCGAAAAGTCCGGCCAAAGCTCGTCGCAGAAAAACAGCTCGGCATAAGCCGCTTGCCAGAGCAGAAAGTTGCTCACCCGTGACTCACCGCCCGTGCGGATCATCAAATCCACTTCCGGTGCATCGGCCGTGCTCAGGTACGGGGCCAGGGTTTCTTCGGTCAGCGCGTCCAGCGGCTCGTTGGGGTGCGCCTTTTGCCAGGCTTTGGTGGCCTGGAGCATGTCCCAGCGACCGCCGTAGTTGGCACAAATGTTCAAGGTGATGACCTGATTGTTCGCCGTTTGGGCCTGGGCATCGGCAATCAGCGTTTGCAGGGCTGGAGAAAACCGGCTGGTGTCACCCAGCACCTTCAGCCGCACCCCGTTGGCGTTCATGTTGCGAATTTCCTTTTTCAGGTAAGTCGTGAACAAGCCCATGAGGCTGCTGACTTCCTCTTCGGGGCGTTTCCAGTTTTCGGTGCTGAAGGCGAACAGGCTCAGTTGCGTGATGCCGATTTCTCCGCAGGTTTTGACGATGTCGCGCACGCGCTGCGCGCCCGCTGCATGGCCCAAGGCCGCAGGCATGAAGCGTTTTTTGGCCCAGCGACGATTGCCGTCCATGATGATGGCAATGTGCTTCGGCAAAGGGGAGGGGGCGGAAAGGTACAACAGAGGGACTCTATTTGAAACAGAGTCTGATTTTAGTGGCTCTGTGGCTGTGGCCTCCAGGCAGGGGCAGTGACCGGGCTGCACAACGCCCTAAATTAAGGTTGACCTGTTTTGACGGCCTAGGTCTGTGTGACGAACTGTGACTTTCGGTGGCAGGTGTTAAGGTGGTCTTGCAGCAGTGCCCCTGTGTCTGAAACAGAGCAGCCCATCCAGGGTGGGGCGTATCGGTCGTGTGCTGATGCCACTTTCCATTTGCCGCCCAAGGAGACCCCCATGAACCCCCAAATTCAGGAATTTCTGGACCGTATCCAGCAGCTGGAAGCGGCTATTGAGCAAGAGGCTAAAAGCCGCCGCCAGCAGTGGCAGGCCGATTTTGAAGAGCACAAGGTGCGCTTTGAAAAAGAGGTGCTGGCGCAGCAAAAGCGCTTCAAGGCCGGTTTGCTCGGTTATGTGCTCACGGCCGATTGGCGGCATGTGTTGTGCGTGCCCTTCATTTACCCGGTGCTGTTGCCCATGTTGATGCTCGACGCCTTCATCACGCTCTACCAATGGGTGTGTTTCCCTTTGTGTGGCATTCCCCGGGTCAAGCGTGCGTCGTATTTTGTGTACGACCGCACGCACCTGGCCTATTTGAATTGGTTGGAAAAAATCAACTGCGCTTATTGTTCGTATGGCAACGGCCTGATGGCTTATGGCCGCGAGGTGGTGGCCCTGACCGAAAAATACTGGTGCCCGATCAAGCACGCCCGCCGCAGGATGCAGGCGCATGGGCATTACCACGGCTTTGCCGATTACGGTGATGCCGAAAACTACCGCGCCGAATTGGCCCGTTTGCGTGAAGAGCTCCGGCAGATCAGTGCCAAGGAGGCCGCTCCCCCTGCCTGAGCCCAAGGTTCATTGGGTGGTGTCACGTCATCGACACCCTGGGGACGATCAGGTGCATACAGTCAAGCCCATGAAAACATTTGCAAACTTGGCCGAATTGGCCGCTTGTGTCGGCCAGGATGTGGCCGCCACCGAATGGGTCACCATCACCCAGCAACAGGTCAACCAGTTCGCCGAGGCCACGGGCGATCACCAGTGGATCCACGTCGACGTGGAGCGAGCCAAACAAGGCCCCTTTGGTGCGCCCATCGCGCATGGTTTTTTGACCTTGTCCTTGCTGTCGCAGTTTTTTGACAAAACCATCGTGGTCACATCGGCCCGCATGGGCGTCAACTATGGCCTGAACAAGGTGCGTTTCATGGCGCCGGTGCCAGTCGGTAGCCGTTTGCGGGCACACATGCATTTGCATTCGGCCACGCCCATCGATGGCAACGGCCTGCAGCTGCAGTGGAACGTGACGGTGGAGCGCGAGGGCAGCGACAAACCGGTGTGCGCCGCCGAGTCGCTGGTGCGCATCTACGCCTGAGGGGGCTGGCTTGGCGCTGGGCTGGCCCCGGCAAAGCCGTTTTGTCGCCAGGCCTCGAACACGGTGACCGCCACCGCGTTCGACAAGTTCAGGCTGCGTTGGCCTTCGCGCATGGGCAGCTTGATGCGTTGTGCTGGTGCGAACTTTTCGCGCAACTCGGGTGACAGGCCCCGCGTTTCGGAACCAAATACCAACCAGTCGCCTGGCGCAAAAGCCACGCCGTGGGCGGCGCGGCTGCCGCGCGTGGTCAGGGCAAACATGCGCTCGGGGTCGGGTTTTTCTTGTGCCAGAAATGAAGCCCAGTCCGCATGGCGGCGCAAATCGGCGTACTCGTGGTAATCCAGGCCTGCGCGGCGCATGTGCTTGTCGTCCATCGAAAAACCCAAGGGCTCGACCAGGTGCAGCGTGCAGCCGGTGTTGGCCGCCAGGCGGATGATGTTGCCGGTGTTCGGCGGGATTTCGGGCTCAACCAGGACGATATGGAACATGGCCGGTATTGTGCCTTGGCCTTCAGGCGTCGCCCCCTGCTTCGGTGCGTGCCAGCACCAAGGCGCTGACCTGCGCCGCCCCCGCCTCGCGCAGCACCCGCGCTGCCGTGTGCAAGGATGCACCGCTGGTCATCACGTCGTCGATCAGCACCACCTTCTTGCCGCGTAACTGTGGGGCCCGCAAAGGCTCCACCGCAAAAGCCCCCACCAAATTGGCCAGCCGCTCGGCCCGTGGCAAGGTGCGCTGCGAGGGCGTGTCGCGGGTTCGCAGCAGCAAACGGGCGTCGGCTTTGTGCGGGCTCAGTTGGCGTGCCAGCAGCCAGGACTGGTTGAATCCGCGTTCGGCCAGGCGCTGGGCGGACAGCGGAATTGGCAGCACCCAGTCGGCCTCGTCCAGTGTGTCTTCGGCCCAAGGGGTGCTCAGCATCAGGGTGGCCAAAGGCCCGGCCCAGCCGGGTTGCTGCTGAAACTTGTAGCGGGCGATCAGGTCCACCCAGGGCCAAGTGTAGGCGGTGGCCGTCAAGCACAGGTCCAGTGGGGGCGGTGATTTCAGGCAAGCGCCGCAGCGCCGAGCCGGGTGAGTCAAGGGCAGAGCGCAGCTGGGGCAACGGTGCTGGGGTTGGGCAAAGCGGCTGATGCAGGCCTCGCACAGCGGTGGCTGGGGCCAGCTTTGGCAAATGGCGCAGCGGCTGGGCAGCCAGCGCCAAAACCCACCGGCTCGCGTGGCGACCGATGTGTTGAGCAAGCCATGGAGCCATGTGGGTCTCATGCAGTCAATATACTCAGCTGGGGCTGACAGAACAAGCGCAAAACCTGTTTGCGCTGGTGCGCACCCCGCCTCATTCAAAGCCGTGTCCCATGCCCCAAGCCCTTCGCCCCCCTTCTTTGGACCCCGTGGCCGCTGCCCGCTGGCAAGCTTTGCCCATGCTGGCTGCGCAGTCGCCTTGGCTGCATGAA
>JBIKQY010000114.1:0-7360 GCA_044349465.1 Limnohabitans sp.
TGCAGGCGAGCGCGGTGTTTGTGGCCCACACCTGCGAGCGGCTGGGTTTGCTGCATTTTTCTGCGGCGGCGGTGGCACTCGTCATCGAGGACAGCCACCGCCTGACAGGCGACCAGACGCGCCAAAGCGCCTTGTTTGGCCAGTCTGAAACCCTGGTGATCGAAAGCCATGCTGTGGCGCAAAGCCGGGGCGCTGTGCGTGTGGAGGCGGCCGACGTGCAGGCTGCCCAAGCCGCCCGCCATGAGCGCCTGGCTTGTCCGCAAGAGCGCATCCAGGAGACGATTGCCGATGGCGATCGCTTGCTGGTGGTTAGCGGCGAGCTGGTCGCGCAGGTCAACGGCTTGACGGTGATGGACTTGGGCGATCACGCCTTTGGCGTGCCAGTGCGCGTGACGGCGCGTTCGTTTGCGGGGGACGAGGGCTTGCTCAACATCGAGCGCGAGGTGGAGATGTCAGGCCCCATCCACGACAAGGGGGTGCTGATTTTGCACAGCTATCTGGCCGCTTTGTTTGCACACATCGCACCTTTGTCGATGAACGCGGCGGTGGTGTTCGAGCAAGAGTACGGCGGGGTCGAAGGCGATTCGGCATCTTGCGCCGAGTTGTTTGCTTTGCTCTCCAGCTTGTCGGGTCTGCCTTTGCGCCAGGGTATTGCCGTGACGGGGGCGGTCAACCAGCACGGCGAGTTATTGCCTGTGGGCGGCATCAACGAAAAGATCGAGGGTTATTTCCGAAGCTGTGAATTGCTGGGCCTGGATGGCCAACAAGGGGTGCTGATGCCAGCCCGCAACCGCCGCCACCTGATGCTGCACGAGCGCGTGGTGCAGGCGGTGGCGCAGGGGCGCTTTCACATCCACATGGCCAACCAGGTGGGCGATGGCCTGGCGCTGCTCACAGGTTGGCCGTTTGGTCAGTTGGAAGCGGGTGGCTACACGGCCCACTCGGTTTTGGGCCGCGCACAAAAAACACTGATGGATTTTCGGCGGGCCTGTGAGGCCTTGGCATTGCGACGAGTGGTCCAACGTGGGCGCAAAAAGCGGGTTTGAACGTTCCCATGACGTCGCTCATGAAGGCCTCCACACACCGACCCGATGGGGTGATATGCCGCTGTACGCCGTTTACTGGTTTGGCAGTAAGGGCTTCACTGTTTTCGGGGATTTCGGGCCAACGCCCAGCGGTCTATCGTGGAGATGATGGATTTTTTCAGGATTGCCGAGCCGCCTGTGATCGGGTGGTAGAGCGGCTTTTTTCATTGCAGAAAGAACACTTGCCATGAGCATTGAACTGGTGTTGGCCGATCCCCATCCCGTGATGTTGGACGGCTTGGCGCATGACTTTCAACAGTCGCACGATTTTGTGGTCAAAGCCTGCGTGAGCAACGGCAACGATGCCTTGGCGGCGGTGCGCAAATACCAACCCGATATCCTGGTGATGGACTTGTCGCTGACCCAACGCAGCGGGCTGTCTTTGATTGAAGAAATTCAGCACCACCAGTTGCCGACCAAAGCGGTGGTGTTCACGGGCGCGCCCATTGGCGAAGTCATGCGCGTCATCGACATGGGGGTTCCCGGTCTGGTGTCCAAAGACAAGTCCAGGCAAGTGCTGGCGCGTTGCATCCACACGGTGCACCAGGGCGACAAGTGGCTCGACCGCGACTTGACCATGAAAACCATGTCCTTGCTGTTGGAGCAGCAAAAGAAAAATGCCAAAGCGTCGAGTCTGCTGACGCCGCGCGAAATGATGGTCGCCCGCATGGTCACCGAAGGTTGGCCCAACAAGAAAATCGCCAGCAAACTGTTCATCAGCGAAGGCACGGCCAAGCTGCACTTGCACCACATCTACCAAAAACTCAACTGCCCAGGCCGCATGTCGCTGCAGCGCTATATGCAGGAAAACGGCTTGGCGTGATCGCCCGTGCTGATCAGGCAAAAACCCCTGTGAAAAAACATTCACACCCCTATGAAGGAGACCCCCATGAGCGACGAAAACAAACTCATTGAAACGGCCTATGTGGAGCACATGAGCGACCATTTCCGACGCGCGTCGGAAGAGTTGCTGTACGCCTACCAGCGCAACAAGGAGGCGGCGCGCCACCACCAGTCCGGGGCCTTCAAGGCCGCTTTGCACCACGCCAAACTGTCCAAGCACCACAGCTTCAATGCGCACGAACATTTGAAAGAGGCCTTGAGCATTGCCGAGCGCATCGATGCCGTGCAGCCCGCCTCCAGTGTGGTTCGCACGCCCTTTGTGCCCTCGGGGGTGCAATGAGCGGGTGCCAGGCCTGCGTGGTGGTCTGTGTGCTGAATCGAACAGTGGTGGCACACGATTCTTTTTAAACTGGCATGGCAAGCGGTGCTGTCAGTGGCTGCGCTCTGTTTGGCGCGACACGGGGCTGGCATCGCTGCAAAAGTGAGAAGGATGGTTGACCGCATGCAAGGAGCATAGATATGTCGATTCGCGTTTTGTTGTCTTCCAAACACAAGGTGGTGTCTGAAGGCATTGCCGCTGTGTTGCGCACGCACCCCGACATTCAGGTGGTGGGCATGGCCGAGAACGATGAAAAAACACAAGCCCTGTGCAACGAAATGACACCGCACGTGGTGCTGCTGGGCATGCACAGCAACAACCAGCAGGATTTGGCCCTGATGCACGCTTTGGCCGCTCACCGAAGCAGTCCACAGATGGTGGCTTTTTCGGGTGATTCGGACCGCCACGCGATCATCGAAATTCTTGATGCGGGTGCCAAAGGCTATGTGGCGACCACCAGCAGCATGGATGAATTGATCGCTGCCATACGCGCTGCCGCTGCAGGTCGTGTGTACCTGTGCCAGACGGCGGCGGGCGAGATGATGGCTTCGGTGCGCAAGTTCCGCGCCGGTGATGGTTGGGTGCGTGGCGCTTTGGGGGGGCGCGAGGAACAGGTGCTGCGCCTGATTGCCGATGGTTTTTCTTCCAAAGAAATTGCCCGCAACTTGCAAATCGCGCCCAGCACGGTGGAGGTGCACCGGCGCAACATCATGCGCAAGGTGGGCCTTCACAAAGTGGCCGACCTCACGCGGTACGCCATCCGCAATCAGATGGTTTCGGTGTAAAGCTTGGCGGCGGCAGCCAGGATCAGGGCGGCTCGCCAACCCGCATCAGAGCCGGCAGGTCCAGGACGTGCAGTCGGCCGCGGTGGTAGTGCAGCAGGCCCTCTTCGCGCAATTCACCGGCAGCCAATGTGATGCTCACGCGCCGCACGCCCAGCATGTGCGCCAGGTGCTCGTGCGTCAGGTGCAACTCGGTGGTGCCCGCTTTTTGAGCCGACAGCACCAACCAGGCGGCTAAACGGGCGCGGATGTCCAAGGTCTGGATGCAGGCGGCCACGGTGGCCACATGCTTGACCAGTTGCCAAAGATGGCGCGAAATCACGATCAACAGGGCGGGGTGCTGCAGGGCCGCATTGCGCAGGGTGATCGCTGGGATGGCCCAAGCCGGTCCGCCGGTCTGCACGCGCAGCTTCAAGCTTGCAGGCGGTATGGGTTGTGGGTCTTGCACCACGTGCCACAGACCTGCCGCATCGTCTGAGCCCAGCAAGCCCACGGCCAGGCTTTTGTGTCCGGGCTCTACCACCACCAAGGCCACGGTCGCGCCACTCAGAAAGTAAACCCGGTCCTGTGCATCAAGACGTCCCAGCAGTTGTCCGGCTTTGAGGATCACAGGCTCGCACGCTGCCAGCAGCATGGTTTGCACCTCTGATGGCAGTTGCTTGAAAAGTCCGTTGTGGATCGGGCTCACGAAAAGTACCTGGGCACTGTGAGAGGGCTGTTTTGTGAAATCAAGGGCTGAAAAAAAGCGTGTAATTCATGCGGAATCGGACAATAAGTATAAGTTGGTGAAATTGCAATTGAACGCGCAAAATGCCAGTTTTACTGTTCGATGGAGAACATAAAATCCCATATCGCCGCCCTTGTTGGGGTGGTCGGGAAAGCGAGGGCGTTTTCCCCCGAGTACTGAGGGCGCGATTGACCGTGATACTGCCATCTTCCAACCATCTGCTGAGCCGTTTGCTCCACGCCACCCCCGATGCCTCTGAGTATCTGGAGCGGGTGGACATGGTGCCCGGCCCTTGGCTTAATCAGTGCACACAAGACGGTGAGGGCCATGTGTACTTTCCAGAGTCGGGGTTGATCGGTTTGTTCGGGTCAGGCACGCCTTTGACCACGGGCATGGCCCTGCTGGGCTGCAAGGCTTGCTGGTGGTCCGGTGGCATCCGCCCAGTGCAAATGCGGGTGCTGCAGGCAGGCCAAGCCCAGCGCATCCCCTGGTCGGTGCTGCAAGCCCAGCCGCAACGCTTTGCGCCCTGGTTGCTGGAAACTGCAGCGTCTTCGCAGCAGTTGGTCCGACACATGGCGCAGATGGCTTTTTGCAAACTCAACCACACCCCTTTGCAGCGCCTGGCCAGTGGTTTGCTGGTGGTGCTGAACCAAAAATCGAAGGGCGATGGGCCGATGTTTGTGGCTGAACTGGCCCACTGGCTGGCATACCCGCAGAGTGAAGTGCAGGCCCTTGCTCAGGCCCTGCAGACCCTGCAGGTGCAAGAGGCTTTGCAGCTGGCAGGCGATGCGGGAGTCGGCGCACAACTGCACAGCCTGAAGCCACAGGTGCTGGTCAGGCTGGCGTGTTCATGCCATCAACAGTCGGTGAAGGGCTTGGGGTACGGTGGCTCAGCCAGCGCCTGACAAGGGCTGGCTCAAGTGGGTGACATCAGTGCCCGCGCCAAAGACTCTGCCACCTTGATGCCGTCCACCCCCGCTGACAAAATGCCGCCGGCGTAACTGGCACCTTCGCCCGCCGGGTAAAGGCCTTGGGTGTTGGTGCTTTGGTGGTCCTCGCCGCGCGGGATGCGCAGGGGCGACGAAGTGCGCGTTTCCACCCCGGTCATGACCGCATCCGCCATGTCGTAGCCTTTGATCTTGCGGCCGAACACCGGCAGCGCTTCGCGCATGGCTTCGACCGCGTAGTCGGGCAGTACATCGGCCAGATCGACCAACTTCACGCCGGGTTTGTAAGACGGCAACACGCTGCCCCAGGTGGTGGAGGGGCGCTGCGCCAAAAAGTCGCCCACCAGTTGGCCGGGGGCTTCGTAGTTGCTGCCGCCCACTTCAAAGGCCCGTGTTTCCAGTTGGCGTTGCAGCACGATGCCTGCCAGCGGATGCGCTTGGGGCGGTTGATGCGCGGCCAAGGTGTGCGCTTCTTGCGCCAACTGCGCGCCATCTGATTCACCAAAGGCGGCTTGCCAAGCGGCGGTGTCCAGCGGGTAGTCGGGCGGGTCGATGGCCACCACCATGCCCGCGTTGGCATTGCGCTCGTTGCGTGAGTACTGGCTCATGCCGTTGGTGACCACACGGCCCGGCTCGCTGGTGGCGGCCACCACCGTCCCGCCGGGGCACATGCAAAAGCTGTAAACCGCGCGGCCGTTTTGTGCGTGGTGCACGAGCTTGTAATCGGCCGCGCCCAGGAGCGGGTGACCCGCGTGGCGGCCCCACCGGGCCTGATCGATCACGCTTTGCGGGTGCTCGATGCGCACGCCAATCGAAAACGCTTTGGCCTGCATGGCCACGCCCCGGCGGTGCAGCATGACAAAGGTGTCGCGCGAACTGTGGCCCAGGGCCATGACGGCGTGCTGCGTGTGCAGGGTGTGGTGTTCGCCCGTGCGCAGGTCCAGCACCTGCAAGCCGGTGAGTTGTTGTCCATCTGCGGTGGGCGCGAGCAATACATCGCTCACGCGCTGCTCAAAGCGGATCTCGCCACCCAGTGCGATGATTTGCTCGCGGATGTGCTCGACCACCTTGACCAGTTTGAAGGTGCCGATGTGCGGGTGCGCGGCGTAAAGGATGTCGGTAGGCGCTCCGGCCTTGACGAACTCGTCCATCACCTTGCGGCCCAGGTGGCGCGGGTCCTTGATTTGGCTGTAGAGCTTGCCGTCACTGAATGTGCCTGCACCGCCTTCGCCAAACTGCACATTGCTCTCGGGGTTGAGCACCTTTTTGCGCCAAAGGCCCCAGGTGTCTTTGGTGCGTTCGCGCACGGGCTTGCCGCGCTCCAGCACGATGGGCTTGAAGCCCATTTGCGCCAGCGCCAGGGCGGCGAACATGCCGCAGGGCCCAAAGCCCACCACCACCGGGCGCTCGCCTTGTGCTGTGCCAAAACTGGCTGGGGCTTGGCAGGGCGGGTACCACGCCATGTCGGGTGTGGCTTGGATGTGCGGGTTTTTCTCGAATTGGTGCAGCAAGGCGGCTTCGGTCTGCGCATCAGCGAGCAACAAATCCACGATGTAGACCGCCAGCAAGTCGGCCTTGCGGGCGTCAAAGCTGCGTTTGAAGACGTGCAAAGTGGCGATGTCGGCGGCGCTGATGCCCAAGGCCTGGGCTGCGAGTTGGCGCAGCGCGTCGATGGGGTGGGGCGTGGGCAGCCGGTCCTCGTCGGTTTCGGAGGGCGCATCGGCGGCACGGCGCACGTCGACCGGCAGGGCCGATAAGGGGAGTTTGAGTTCAGAAATCCGGATCATGGCAGCCTCTGTGGCTTGTGGTTATCAAGCAAGAAGCAGTGATTATCCTTGAGGCAAGAAGCCGTCGACCGACAAATAACGCTCGCCCGTGTCGTAGTTGAAGCCCAGCACGGTGGCTCCGGCAGGCAAGTCGGGAAGTTTTTGGGCGATGGCTGCCAGCGTGGCCCCGGAGGAGATGCCGACCAACATGCCTTCTTCGCGGGCGCAGCGGCGGGCGTATTCGCGGGCGGCTTCGGCCTCGACCTGGATCACGCCGTCGAGCAATGAGGTGTCAAGGTTCTTTGGGATGAACCCGGCCCCAATGCCTTGAATGGGGTGGGGTGCGGGAACGCCGCCAGAGATCACGGGCGAAGCAGCAGGCTCGACCGCAAATACTTGCATCTGTGGAAATCGTGCCTTGAGCACACGGGCCACGCCTGTCAGGTGTCCGCCAGTGCCCACGCCTGTGATCAGGGCGTCAAGGCCCTCTGAAAAGTCAGCCAGGATTTCTTGTGCGGTGGTGCGCACATGCACCTCGATGTTGGCCGGGTTTTCAAACTGTTGGGGCATCCACGCGCCCGGGGTGCTGGCCACCAAGGCTTGGGCCCGGGCAATCGCTCCTTTCATGCCTTCGGCGCGCGGCGTCAGGTCGAAGCTCGCGCCAAAGGCCAGCATCAGGCGGCGGCGCTCGATGCTCATGCTGTCTGGCATGACCAGCACCAGCTTGTAGCCCTTGACGGCGGCCACCATGGCGAGGCCAATGCCGGTGTTGCCCGATGTGGGCTCGACGATGGTGCCGCCGGGTTTCAAGGCCCCCGATTTTTCAGCGTC
>JBIKQY010000109.1:0-7592 GCA_044349465.1 Limnohabitans sp.
CTGATTCGCCAGCGCATCCAAAAAGGCGAGCGCGTGGTGCGCGAGCGCTTTGGCATCGACCCCGACACCTGCACCGGCGACCACTCCTGCATTCGCCTCTCGGGTTGCCCCTCGCTCAGCATCAAACCCAACCCCGACCCGCTGCGCCAGGACCCGGTGGCGGCCGTGGCCGACAGCTGTGTGGGCTGCGGTTTGTGTGGCGAGGTCGCCCACGCTGCGGTGCTGTGTCCTTCGTTTTACCGGGCCGAGATCATCAACAACCCCACCGCCTGGGACCGCTTCAAACAAGGCCTGCGTGAGCGTGTGATCGGTTGGCTACAAAACCGCATCGAGCGCCGATTGGAGGGCATTGCGGCATGAGCGACTCCACACAACCCCAAGGCATCATCAGCCTGGCCATATTGGCCATGGGCGGTGAAGGCGGCGGCGTGCTGGCCGACTGGCTGGTCGATCTGGCCGAACACAACGGCCATTGGGCCCAGACCACCTCCGTACCCGGCGTGGCGCAACGCACCGGCGCCACCATCTATTACATCGAGATGTACCCCCAATCGGCATCGCCTTCAGGGCAATTGCCCGTGATGGCGCTCAGCCCCTTCCCGGGTGAAGTCGACATCGTGCTGGCCTCCGAATTGATGGAAGCCGGTCGCGCCTTGCAACGCGGGCTGGTGGACCCGCACAAAACCACCTTCATCGCGTCTTCGCACCGCGTCTATTCCATGACCGAGCGCACCGCCATGGGCGACGGGCGTGTGGACGAGGCCAAACTGTTGGCGGGAGCTCAGGCCGCTGCGCGTCTTTTCATCAGCGCCGACTTTGCCCAACTGGCCGAGCAAACCGGCAGCTTGATTGCGCCCGCTTTGTATGGCGCACTGGCGGCCAGCCAGCGCCTGCCGTTTTCAAGGGCGCAATTCGAAGCCACCATCGAACGCAGTGGCGTGGGCGTCAAGACCAGCCTCAAGGCTTTTGCCGCTGGCTTTGATGCGGCCATTCAGGTGCTGCACCCCGGCACATCCAGCGTGGCCGATGCCACCCCTGTGGCTTTGCCTTTACACCGCCAAGTCGGCCCCAAGTTGCAGGGCTTGGCACAAAGTCTGGAAGGCGCGTTCGCCACGGCAGCGCACGAGGTCATCGCCTCGGGTTTGACGCGGCTGGCCGATTACCAGGATGTGGCTTATGCCAGCCTGTATGCGCGGCGTTTACAAGAGATGGCTGGTGCACTGGCCTCGTCAAAAACAGCCAAAAGCCTGGCCGAAGAGATCCTGCGCGAGGGCGCTCGGCACTTGGCCCTGTGGATGTCTTACGAGGACACGGTGCGTGTGGCCGATTTAAAAACCCGCCGCTCACGTTTTGCACGCGTCAGCCAGGAAGTGAGCCTGAACGAGAAACAGTTGATCGACATCCACGAATTCATGCACCCGCGCCTGGAAGAAATTGCCGACACCCTGCCAGCGGGCCTGGGCCGCTGGTTGCTGGGTTCAAGGACGGCACGCGCCGTGGTCGGCCGTTTCACACAAAAAGGCCGCGTGGTGCAAACCAGCTCCTTGCGCGGTTTTCTGCTGCTTTACGGTGTGGCCAGCCTGCGCCGCATTCGCCCGGTGTCTTTGCGGTTTGAGACCGAGCAACAACGCATCGAAGCCTGGTGGGCGGACGCCATGAACTTGTTGCCTGGACACGCGGACTTGGCCCTGGAGGTGCTGCGCGGCCAGCAGCTGGTCAAAGGTTATGGCGACACCCATGCAAGGGGCTGGCGGCATTTTGAAAAAATCATGACCACTTTGCCTCGCCTGCAGCAATTGCCCGATGCAGCCAACCGACTGAGCGCCTTGCGCAAAGCCGCACTGGCCGACGACAGTGGCCAGGCGCTCGATCAGGCCGTTCACCAACTGGCACCTGCGTGACGCCTGCAGATCGGCCAACACGACTACCCTACAAATTCCCCATCGACCCCCAACCACAACAGGAGACTAGCCCATGAAACGACGTTTACTCACCCAGGCCACCGCACTGGTTTTAGCGCTCGGCGCCAGCTCGGCCGCACTGGCGCAAGAAGTCACGCTGCGCCTGATCAGCGGTTTTGCCGAAAACGGCATCTATGTGCAGCGGCTGCAGCCTTGGATCAACAAGGTCAACGCCGAGGGCAAAGGGGTTTTGCAAATCAACTTCATCGGCGGACCACGCGCCATTCCCTCGTTTGAGCTGGGCAACGCGGTCAAGACCGGCGTGGTCGACATGGCGCTGAACACCGGCGCTTTTTATACCAACGTGATGCCTGAAGCCGATTTCCTGAAGTTGACGCAGATTCCAGTGGCCGAGCAGCGCAAAAACGGCGCTTTTGATGCGATCAACAAGGTCTGGAATGAAAAAGGCAACATGCAGTACCTGGCCCGCATGGTGGAGAACCAGCCCTTCCACATCTACACCAACAAGAAGGTCGACAAGCCTGACTTGGCGGGTCAAAAAATCCGCATCACCCCGGTTTACCGAGACTTCTTTCAGGCCCTGAACGCCAGCGTGATCACCACGCCACCGGGCGAGGTCTACACCGCCTTGGAGCGCGGTGTGGTGGACGGTTATGGCTGGCCCATTGGCGGTATTTTTGACTTCAACTGGCACGAGAAAACCAAGTTCCGCATCGACCCGGGCTTCTACGACGCCGAGGTCTCGCTGATCATGAACCTGCCGGCCTACAAGAAGCTCACCGATGCGCAGCGCAACTACCTGCAAAAGCAGTTGCTAGCGCTGGAAGCCGAGAACACTTTCTGGGCGCGTTACGGGGCTGAAGAAATCGCTCGCCAGACCAAAGCAGGCATTCAGACCATCACCTTCGATGCCGCCACCAGCAAGGCCTTTCGCGACAAGGCCTACGACATCGGCTGGGCCGGTGCCACCAAGCAAAGCCCTGAAGTGGCTGCGCGCTTCAAGGCCCTGTTCTCCAAATGATGCAAGCGCTGTCTGAGCGGTTTGGCCGGTGGCTGTCGGGTCTTGCCCTGTTCGGCTGCCTGCTGCTGCTGGCCATGATGCTCATCATCGTGGCCGATGTGGCGCTGCGCAACCTGGCCATCCCGGGCATGCCGCTGGGGCTGTCCTGGAGCAACGAGGTGTCGGAGCTGATGCTGTACCTGATCACCATGTGCGTGGCCCCTTGGCTGCTGCGCCAGGGGCAACACATCCGGGTGGACATTTTTCTGCAAGCCATTCCACCGCGCGCCGCCTGGGCACTGGAATGGGTGGGCGATGTGCTGGGCCTGTTGTGCTGTTGGGTGCTGGCCTGGTACGGTGCGCAAGCGACCTGGGCCAGTTATGCGGCAGGTTCTCTGAGCATCAAGACCCTGGTCACACCCGAGTGGTGGTCGCTCGCGCCTTTGCCGGTGGTGTTTGTGCTGCTGTCCATCGAGATGGTGTTTCGCATGCACCGCCTGCTGCATGCCGAGCGCGGTCCGCGCCAGGATGCCGTGAGCGCAGCTTGAACGGGTTCCCCATGTTTTTATTTTTCACTTCTGGAGTCTGCACATGAGCAGTTGGCCCATCGCAGCCTGGTTGATGTTGGGCGGCTCCACCTTGCTGCTGTTCATGGGCATGCCCGTGGCCCTGACTTTTTTGGGCGTCAACATCATCGGGGCAATCCTGTACATGGGTGGCGAGCCTGGTTTGGTGCAACTGGTGCGCAACAGCGTGAGTTCGGTCACGGCATTTGCGCTCACGCCCATTCCACTGTTTGTGCTGATGGGTGAGATTTTGTTTCACACCGGTTTGGCCGTGAAAGTGATCGATGGGGTCGAGCGCTTGATCGTTCGCGTGCCTGGACGCTTGGCGGTGGTCGCGGTGGTGGCGGGCACGGTGTTTTCGGCCATCTCGGGCTCTACCATTGCCACCACGGCCATGCTGGGCGCCCTGATGCTGCCCGTGATGCTGGCGCGCGGCTACCACCCCACCATGGCCACAGGCCCAATCATGGCGATTGGCGCAGTGGACATGCTGATTCCGCCTTCGGCCCTGACGGTTTTGCTGGGCTCGCTCTCGGGCATCTCGATTTCCAAGTTGCTGCTGGGCGGCGTGGTTCCCGGGCTGCTGTTGTCGGTGGCGTTTGTGGCTTGGATCATTGTGCGGGTGCGCATCAGCCCCCATCTGGCCCCCACCGACACCGAGGCCGTTGAGCACCAAGGCTGGGACCGCTGGCAACCGCTGTTTGCCTACGTCTTGCCCACCTTGTCGATTTTTGGCGTGGTGGTGGGCGCGCTGGCAGCGGGTTGGGCCACGCCAACAGAGTGCGCGGCGCTCGGTGCCTTTGCCACCATGCTGCTGGCCGCGCTTTACCGCGCCCTGCGCTGGGAAGCGGTGCTCAAAGCGCTCAAGGGCACGGCGGGCATCTCAGGCATGATTTTGTTCATCATTTTGGGCGCCACCACCTTTGCGCAGATTTTGTCTTTTTCGGGTGCCAGCTCAGGTTTGGTGCAACTCATCACCGATCAAGGATTGACTGCCAACCAGATCCTGATCGGCATGATGGTGTTTCTGATTTTCCTGGGTATTTTTGTGGACCAGGTCAGCATGATGATGATCACCCTGCCGATTTTCATGCCCATCGTGAATGCCCTGGGCATTGACCCGGTGTGGTTTGGTGTGCTGTTCCTCATTTGCATGCAAATGGGTCTGCTTTTGCCGCCCCATGGCTTGCTGCTCATGACCATGCGCGGCGTGGCACCACCGTCGGTCACCATGACGCACATTTTTCTGGCGGTCACGCCTTATTTGGCGATGAGCGTGTTGCTTCTGGTGGCTGTCTTCATGGTGCCGGGCATCGCCACTTGGTTGCCCGGGTGGATGGGCTGATCGGCTTCTTGTAGGAACCCACCCCGTGGGCGATGGTTTCAAGGGCGTGTGCCACGCCCATCGCCCACGAGGTGGGCTCCTACAAAGATCAAGACAACAATAGATGTTTGTATGGCCCATGTTTTTGTTGGCCATTCGGATATTTTGTCTTTGTGGGAGCCCACCCCTGTGGGCGATTGCATCCACATCGCCAGGGCAGGCCATCGTCCACGGGGTGGGCTCCTACAAAGATACAGACAACAGCATGCGGTCTGGTCAATCGTTCGATTTGAGCAGACCCGCCGCCCGCAGCTTGTCTTTTTTGCTCAGCCTTGAACCCTTGATGCCGCCGTTGCCTGGCGACGGTGGTGGTGGGGTTTCGGTCTGCTCAAAGCCTTGGATTTGCTCTAAAGCGAGTTCCAGGCTTTCGCGTTTCTGGATCAGCTGCCAATGCGCGAGCGCTGCGGCGGTGACAAAGCTCACCGCATCGCCGTGCGCTCCGGCGCGGCCGGTGCGGCCGATGCGGTGGGTGTAATCGGTGGCCGAGCGGGGCAGGTCGTAGTTGACGACCACGGGCAGCATGGCGATGTCGATGCCACGCGAGGCCAGGTCGGTGGTGACCACCACGTCCCAGCGGCCAGCCTTGAATTCGCTGAGCACCTCTTGCCTTGCACCTTGGCTCATTTCGCCATGAAAAGGCGTGGCAAAGACACCCGCCTTGTAGAGCTTGTTCGCCACATGCTCGCAGGCATAACGCGTGGCCACAAACACCAGCACCTGCTTCCAGCCGTTTTCGGTGATCAGGTGGCGCAGCAAGGCGGTGCGGCTTTTCTCGTCAACGGCAATGGCGCGCTGGGTGATGTCGGGTTTGTGGCCTTCAAAGGCTTCCACCGTGATGCGAACCGGCTCGCGCAGCAACTTGGCGGCCAGCGCTTCCACCTCGGGCGCAAACGTGGCCGAGAACAGCAGCGTTTGGCGCTTGGCAGGCAGCAGCGCCAGCACGCGCTGCAGCTCCTCTGCAAAGCCCAAATCCAGCAGGCGGTCGGCTTCGTCCAGCACCAAATGCTGCACATCGGCCAGGCGCAAAGCGTTCTGGTCGATCAGGTCGAGCAAGCGGCCCGGCGTGGCCACCACGATGTCGGCACCACCGCGCAGCGCCATCATTTGCGGGTTGATCGAAACACCGCCAAACACGGTGTTCACCTTCAATGACTGCGGCAGCTTGTAGGCTAAGTTGGCCAGCACTTCGCCCACTTGCACTGCCAGCTCGCGTGTGGGCACCAGCACCAAGGTGCGCACAGGGCGACGGAAATTGGTCTGGCGCGGCGCGGCCAGCAAGTGCTGCAACAGAGGCAGCGCAAAAGCCAGCGTCTTGCCTGAGCCCGTGGGCGCGGTGGCCCACACATCGGCAGATTTCAGCACCGCCGGAATCGCTTCGGCCTGAATGGGGGTGGGGGCATACAAGCCCATGTCACCCACGGCGCGCAAAAGCGCGGGGGTCAAGCCGAGTGAATCAAAGGCCATCAGGGGCTTTCTGTAGGAGGCCGCCCCTGCGGCCGATGAACTCTGGCAAAACAAACATTCGCGAGCAGGGGCTCGCTCCCACAGGGCATGCCGAGGGATGAACCATCAATGACGGAAGTGCCGCACGCCCGTGAACACCATCGCCACGCCACGCTCGTTGGCCGCGTCAATGACTTCTTGGTCGCGCATGGAGCCACCGGGCTGAACCACGCAGGTAGCGCCGGCGTCTACCACCACGTCAAGGCCATCACGAAAGGGGAAGAAGGCGTCGCTCGCCACCACGGTGTGTTGCAGGCTCAGCTTAGCCGCTTCAGCCTTGATGCTGGCGATGCGGGCCGAGTCGAGGCGGCTCATTTGGCCTGCGCCCACGCCCATGGTCATGCCATTTTTGCAGAACACGATGGCGTTGGATTTGACGAACTTGGCCACTTTCCAAGCGAAGAGCAGGTCGTGCAGCTCTTCGGGGGTGGGTTGTTTGACGGTGACGATCTTCAAGTCAGCCAAAGCCAGCTCGTGGTTGTCGGCGCTTTGCAGCAACAGGCCTGAGCCGACGCGTTTGGTTTCAAGCGCGTTGCGCACGTTGCCATAGCTGGCAGGCAAGGCGATTTTCATCAAGCGCACATTGACTTTGCTCTTGAACACTTCCAGCGCTTCGGCGCTGAAGTCGGGGGCCATCAGCACTTCGACAAACTGCTTGCTCACCGCTTCGGCAGCGGCTTTGTCCACAGGGCGGTTGAAGGCGATGATGCCGCCAAACGCGCTGGTGGGGTCGGTTTGGAAGGCTTTGCTGTAGGCCTCGAGTGCGGTCGCACCAACGGCCACGCCGCAGGGGTTGGCGTGTTTGACGATGACGCACGCAGAAGTGTCAAAGCTCTTCACACATTCCCAAGCTGCGTCGGCGTCGGCGATGTTGTTGTAGCTGAGTTCTTTGCCTTGCAGCTGCACGCCGGTGGCGAGCGATCCAGCCGCAGGGGCCAAGTCGCGGTACCAAGCGGCTTGCTGGTGGCTGTTTTCGCCGTAGCGCAGGTCTTGCACTTTGACGTATTGCTCGTTGAACTGGCCTGAGAACTGGGCGCGCTCGGGAACGTAGTCTTCGCTCAGCTTCTCGGCTTCAAAGTTCACGCTGGAAAGGTAGTTGCTGATCGCGCCGTCGTATTGGCTGATGCGGTTGAACGCGGCCACAGACAGGGCAAAGCGCAACTTGTCGCTGAGTTTGCCGTTGGCTTTGAGCTCAGCGATCACGTCTGCGTATTGGC
>JBIKQY010000110.1:0-7543 GCA_044349465.1 Limnohabitans sp.
ATATCGGCCACGGTGAGCAGGTAAAGGGCCGTCAAGCGGCGCTCATCGCCCACGCGCTGGGCAAATCGGGCGATGACTTCGGGGTTGCCCAGGTCTTCCTTTTGCGCCACACGGCTCATGGTCAGGTGTTCACTGACCAGGAACTCGATCAGCTGCCCGTCTTCTTTGTCGATTTGGTGCTGGCGGCAGAAGGTGCGCACTTCGGCGCAGCCCAGCTGCGAGTGGTCACCGCCCCGGCCTTTGGCAATGTCGTGGAAGAGCGCTGCGGCGTACAAAATCCAGGGCTTGTCCCAGCCGCTGGCCAATTGCGAGCAAAAGGGGTACTCGTGCGTGTGCTCGGCCATGAAAAAGCGCCGCACATTGCGCAGCACCATCAGGATGTGCTGGTCCACCGTGTAAGCATGGAACAGGTCGTGCTGCATTTGGCCTACGATGCGCCGGAATACCCACAGGTAGCGCCCAAGCACCGAGGTTTCGTTCATCAGGCGCATCGCATGCGTGATCCCTTGGGGCTGCTGCAGGATCTGCAAAAACGTTTGCCGGTTCACCGGGTCGGCGCGAAAGCGCCCGTTCATGATGGCGCGCACGTTGTACAGCGCGCGCAGCGTGCGGGCCGACAGACCCTTGAGGCCGGGCGTGGCCTGGTAGAGCAAAAAGGTCTCGAGGATGGCGTGCGGGTGCTTTTGATACAGGTCATCGCTAGCCACTTCGATCAGTCCGGCTTTTTCAAAAAAGCGCTCGTTCAAGGGGCGGAAGTGGTCAATGCTCTCGCCGCGCTCGGTTTTGAGTCGGTCTTCGATGTTGAGCAGCAAGATTTGGTTGAGCTGCGTCACGGCTTTGGCGGCCCAATAGTATTGGCGCATCAGTTTTTCACTGGCGCGCAAGGCCAGGCGACCCTCGGGTGTGATGTCCGAGGCATAGCCAAAGGTCTCGGCCACATTGGTTTGCAGGTCAAACACCAGGCGGTCTTCACGCCGCTTGGCTTGCAGGTGCAAGCGGGCGCGGATCAGGCCCAGCAGGGCTTCGTTGCGCTTGATTTGACGCGCCTCCAGCGGCGTGGCCAGGCCTTTGCGCGCCAACTCGTCCCAGGTGTGGCCCAGGCCTGCGGCGCGGGCCACCCACAAAATCATCTGCAGGTCGCGCAAACCGCCGGGGGACTCTTTGCAGTTGGGCTCCAGGGCGTAGGGGGTGTTGTCAAACTTGGTGTGGCGCTGGTGCATTTCCAGGGTCTTGGCCACCAAAAAAGCCTGCGGGTCCATGGCCGCCTGAAATTGCTTTTGAAATTCGGTGAACAGTTTGGTATTGCCCGTCACCCGGCGTGACTCCAGCAAAGAGGTTTGCACCGTGATGTCCTTGGCCGACTCGGCCAGGCACTCGTCCAGGCTGCGCACACTCGAGCCAATTTCCAGGCCCGTGTCCCAGCAGCTGCCAATGAAGCGCTCGAGCTGCGCCTGCAGCGCGGGGTCGCTCTCAGGGGTATGGCCGGGAGGCAGCAACACCAGCACATCCACGTCAGAGTGCGGGAACAACTCGGCGCGGCCAAACCCCCCCACCGCCACCAACGCGAGCTCTGGGGCAAAGCCCGCGTTTTGCCACAACTGGATCAGCAGGCCATCGGCCAGGATGGCCAGTTGTTTGAGGGTTTGCTTGAGCCCCCGCACGCCCGAGCCACTGTTGGCCAGGGCTTGCAGAACGGCCACCTTGTCGCGCTTATAGGTTTCGCGAAGATCGGCCAAGTCGGCCAGATCGGCCGGTGCAGCCAAATCTGGCAAGGGGGCCGGGGCAATCATCTCAGGCCGAGACCAGGGATGGGGCGTTCACGAAAGCGGGCACGGCTG
This sequence comes from Limnohabitans sp., assembly GCA_044349465.1. Lineage (GTDB taxonomy): Bacteria > Pseudomonadota > Gammaproteobacteria > Burkholderiales > Burkholderiaceae_C > Limnohabitans_A. The sequence continues at coordinate 1,839 of JBIKQY010000110.1, forward strand.
GTGAGCCCGCCGAGACGGTGAGCACTTCGTAGCCGGTTTCGGTGACCAACACCGTGTGCTCCCACTGGGCTGACAAAGAATGGTCTTTGGTGATGATGGTCCAGCCGTCGCCCATTTCCTTGATGTCGCGCTTGCCGGCGTTGATCATGGGCTCGATGGTGAAGACCATGCCTGCGACCAATTGGGTCAGCGTGCCGGGCTTGCCGTAGTGCAGCACTTGCGGCTCTTCGTGGAACACCTGGCCGATGCCGTGGCCGCAAAACTCGCGCACCACCGAAAAACCATGGCCTTCGGCAAACTTCTGGATCGCGTGACCGATGTCGCCCAAGTGCGCGCCAGGTTTGACCTGCTCAATGCCCTTCCACATGGCGTCGTAGGTGAGGGCGGCCAAGCGTTTGGCAGCAATCGAGCCTTCGCCCACCATGAACATGCGGCTGGTGTCACCGTGCCAGCCGTCCTTGATGACGGTGATGTCGATGTTCATCGAGTCGCCTTTTTTGAGTGGCTTGTCGTTCGGGATGCCGTGACAAACTTGGTGGTTGACCGAGGTGCAGATCGACTTGGGGTAGGGCTTGTAGCCGCCGGGCGCGTAGTTCAGCGGGGCCGGAATGGCCTTTTGCACATCGACGATGTAGTCGTGGCAGAGCTTGTCGAGTTCGTTGGTGGTGACGCCGGGTTTGACGTAAGGGGTGATGAAGTCCAGAACTTCCGAGGCCAGGCGGCCTGCCACGCGCATCGCAGCGATGTCGTTGGCATTTTTGATGGTGATGGTCATAGCTGGCAATTATCCCATTGGGGCCGTGCGCACGCCATGGATGTGCTGCAAGACCATCGGCACCACTTGTTCAGAAGCCCATGGGTAAACACCAATTCAGCGTTGGGCGATCTATTTGTATTCTGTATACAGACATGAATCTATCGCTCCTTCAACTCACTTCAGCCCCGGACCTGGTGGAACAGGTGTACAGCCGTTTGCTCGACGCCATCAGCGAAGGGGCCTTGCTCCCGGGTGAGCGGCTGACCCAGGAAGACCTGGCCCAGCGCTTGGCTGTGTCCCGCCAGCCGGTACTGCAGGCCCTGCGATTGCTGAAAAAAGACGGTTTTGTGGAGGACGCGCCAGGCCGAGGCGTGCGCGTCACGCAGCTCGATGTGGGCTGGATTGCCAAGGTCTACCAAGTGCGTGGCAGCTTGGATGCCCTGGCCGTTCGGCTGGCTGCCGAGCGTGGTGCCCGGCTGGATGAGGGCGTGATGCGCCAAGGCCGCCTGGCCGAAAGCGGGCGCGATGTGCAGGCCATGATCCAGGCCGATTTGGCCTTTCACCGCGCCATTTACCAAGCCTCGGGCAATCCTTTGATCGCACAAAGCATTGACCTGCACTGGCACCACCTCAAGCGCGTGATGGGCGCGGTGCTGCAGTCATCGCACCAGCGCCAAACCGTGTGGGGTGAACACGAAGCCATTGCGAACGCGATAGCGGCGGGTGACGCCGATGGGGCTGTGCGCTTGGTGCAAGAACACGCGCACAAGGCCAGTGTGCAACTCACGGCCCGACTGTCCGAACAAATTCAACACCTCAAAACAGGAGCACAAGCATGAGACTGACCCCCGAACAACTCGAACAATTTGACCGCGACGGTTATTTGTTTTTCCCCGGCCTGTTCACGCCCGAAGAGACCAAAAACCTGAACGATGCCGTGCCCGAGCTGTACAGCCGCCGCGAGGCCTACAACGTGCGCGAAAAAGGCAGCGACGCCGTGCGCACCAACTTTGCCGCCCACATGTACAGCGAGCCCTTTGCCAAGCTGGCACGCCACCCCCGCATGATCGGGCCGGTACAAGACCTGTTTGGCGAAGAGCTGTACATGCACCAGTTCAAGATCAACGGCAAGATGGCCTTTGAAGGCGACGTGTGGCAGTGGCACCAGGACTACGGCACTTGGCTGAACGACGACATGATGCCCACCGAGCGCGCCATGAACGTGGCGATTTTTCTGGACGATGTGAACCCCTTCAACGGCCCACTCATGTTCATCCCCGGCAGCCACAAAAAAGGCGTGGTCGAGGCCAAACACGACCTGTCCACCACCAGCTACCCTTTGTGGACAGTGGACAACGACCTGATCCGCCAATTGGTTCAGCGCGCCGGCGACAAGGACGGCGGCATCGTCAGCCCCACTGGGCCAGCCGGCTCGATGATTTTGTTCCACAGCTGTCTGGTGCACGCCTCCACCAGCAACCTCTCGCCCTGGAACCGTGTCAGCGTGTACCTGAGCTTGTGCGCCGTGTCCAACCACATCCGCCGCCACAAGCGCCCCGAATACATCGCCCACCGCGACTTCACGCCCATCAGCTGCCTGCCCGACGATTGCCTGGTGAACAGTTACCCGGTGGACTTGCCCTGGAAAAACGGCATGCCTGAAAGTGCGCTGCAGACCTCCCTCGAAAAACTGAAGGAAGCCGCATGAACCTGCACGCCAAACTCCTGCAACGTGCGGCAGAAAATCGTCCGATCCGCATCGGCCTGATCGGCGCGGGCAAATTCGGCTCCATGTACCTGGCGCAAATCCCGCGCACCCCCGGCGTGCATTTGGTGGGCATTGCCGACCTGTCGCCCGATGGCGCCCGCGCCAACTTGGCCCGCGTGGGATGGAACCCCGAGCGCCTGACTGCCAGCAGCCTGGATGACGCCGTGAAAAACGGCACCACCCATGTCGGCGACGACTGGCAAAGCCTGGTGCGCCACCCGGCGGTGGACGTGGTCGTCGAGTGCACCGGATCGCCCCTGCACGCGGTGGACCACATTCTGGAAGCTTTTGCCCACCGCAAGCATGTGGTCAATGTGACGGTGGAGGCCGATGCGTTTTGCGGCCCCTTGCTGGCCACCCGCGCCCAACTGGCGGGCGTGGTGTATTCGTTGGCCTTTGGCGACCAGCCCGCGCTCATTTGCGATTTGGTGGACTGGGCACGCACCTGCGGCTTTCCGGTCGTGGCGGCAGGCCGGGGCCACAAATGGTTGCCGCACTTCAGCGAATCCACGCCCGAAACCGTGTGGGGCTACTACGGCCTCACGCCCGAGCAAGCAGAGCGCGGGGGCCTCAACCCCAAGATGTTCAACAGCTTTTTGGACGGCTCCAAGCCCTCGATTGAAAGCACCGCCGTGTCCAACGCCACGGGTTTGGGCGTACCCAGCAACGGCTTGCTCTACCCACCTGCCAGCGTGGAAGACATCCCTTACGTCACCCGCCCGATCTCGGAAGGCGGCGTCTTGGAGCGCAAGGGCATGGTGGAAGTCATCTCTAGCCTCGAGACCGATGGCCGCAAAATCCCCTATGACATTCGCATGGGTGTTTGGGTCACGGTGGAGGCCGAGACCGATTACATCAAGAATTGCTTTGAAGAGTACAACGCCCACACCGACCCCTCGGGCCGCTACTTCACACTTTACAAACGCTGGCACCTGATTGGCCTCGAAGTGGGCGTGAGTGTGGCCAGCGTGGCCCTGCGCAACGAGCCCACCGGCGTGGCCATCGGCTGGAACGCCGACGTGGTGGCCACCGCCAAACGCGACTTGAAGCCCGGCGACATGCTGGACGGCGAGGGCGGTTACACCGTCTGGGGCAAGCTGCTGCCAGCAGCCACCTCCAAACGCATGGGTGGCGTGCCGCTGGGCTTGGCGCACGGCGTCAAAGTGCTGCGCCCCGTGGCCAAAGGCCAAAGCCTCACCTGGGACGACGTGGCCATGGACACCAACACCCACGCCTACAAAATCAGGCGCGAGATGGAGGCGACTTCGGTGCTGGGTTGAACGGTCAGTTTGCCGGGTCACCAGAAAGCCGTGTTGCATCTGCCGCACGGCTTTTTGCTTCTTGAAAAAGAGAGTCCTGAATCGGTCCGCTACGCCTCCAGATCAGGGTTTCCCCCGTTAAAATACCGCCTTTGCCGGTCAGCCCCAGTCAGCGGCCCCGGAATGACGGTTTTCTGTCTCTTTACAAGGCCACCCCGTGTCCCTGCACATCACGACTTTTGAAGGCGCCAGCGCCCTCAGCGACTTTCGCATTGCCCAGCTTTTGCCTCGATTGGCCGCCATTTCGCCGCAGATCCAAGGCATTTCAGCCCGTTTTGTCCACCTGGTCGCCACGAACGCGCTTTTGGCCGATGCCCACAAACAGACACTTTCCGCACTTTTGACTTACGGCGAACCCTATGCCGGACCTGTTGACGGCCCCGTGATCGTGGTCAGCCCCCGCATGGGCACCGTCTCGCCATGGGCGTCCAAGGCCACCGACATTGCCCACAACTGCGGTTTTGTGGTACGCCGCGTGGAGCGCTTGACCGAATACCGCATGGTGATGAAGTCTGGCTTGCTGGGAACCGCCAAGCTCAGCGCCGAGCAGTTAAGCCAAGTGGCCGCAGCGCTTCACGACCGCATGACCGAGTCGGCCATGCCCAGCCGAGATGATGCGGCGGCCTTGTTCACGGCACTCGACCCCGCGCCTATGGACCATGTGGATGTGCTGGGCGGTGGCCGCGCTGCATTGGAAGCCGCCAACAATGCTTGGGGCCTGGCCCTGGCCGAAGATGAAATCGACTACCTGGTCAACGCCTTCACGGGTCTGAAGCGCAACCCCACCGATGTGGAGTTGATGATGTTCGCGCAGGCCAACAGCGAGCACTGCCGCCACAAGATTTTCAACGCCGAGTTCACCATCGACGGCGTGGCCCAGCCTAAGAGCCTGTTCGGCATGATCCGCAACACGCACCAGCTGAGCCCCCAGCACACGGTGGTGGCCTATTCGGACAACGCTTCGGTGATGGAAGGCCACAACATTGAGCGTTTTGTGGCCCGAACCGGTGAACAGGGCGCGGCTTACCAAGCCGAACCAGCCCTGCACCATGTGCTGATGAAGGTGGAAACCCACAACCACCCGACCGCGATTTCGCCATTCCCCGGCGCATCCACCGGCGCGGGCGGCGAGATCCGCGACGAGGGCGCCACCGGTCGCGGCTCCAAGCCCAAGGCGGGTTTGTCGGGCTTCACCGTGTCCAAACTCTGGGGCGGTTTGAGCGACCAAGTGGGCGGCAAGCCCGAGCACATCGCGAGCCCCTTGCAGATCATGACCGAAGGCCCACTGGGTGGCGCGGCGTTCAACAACGAGTTTGGCCGCCCCAATTTGCTGGGTTATTTCCGCGAATACGAACAGACCGTGGACGGCGTGGTGCGTGGTTACCACAAGCCCATCATGATCGCGGGCGGTCTGGGTCAGATCGACGCCGAGCAAACGAAAAAAATCGAATTCCCTGCAGGCAGCTTGCTGATCCAGCTCGGCGGCCCCGGCATGCGCATCGGCATGGGCGGCAGTGCGGCCAGCTCCATGGCCACCGGAACCAACGCCGCCAACCTCGACTTTGACTCGGTGCAGCGCGGCAACCCCGAGATCGAACGCCGGGCGCAAGAGGTCATCAACCACTGCTGGGCGCAGGGCGCGGGCAACCCCATCTTGGCCATCCACGACGTGGGTGCGGGTGGTTTGTCCAATGCCTTCCCTGAATTGACCAATGACGCTGGTCGCGGTGCGCGTTTTGACCTGCGGGCCGTCAAGCTCGAAGAGTCGGGTCTGTCGCCCAAAGAAATTTGGTCCAACGAGAGCCAGGAACGTTATGTGATGGCGATTGCGCCCGAGTCGCTGGCCCAGTTCACCGCCTTT
>JBIKQY010000006.1:0-23773 GCA_044349465.1 Limnohabitans sp.
CAGCTTCGGTGGCCAGGGCCTGAGCCTGCATGTGCGCCTTGAGGGCTTGCACAAAGCGCTTTTCCAGCAGCTTGGACGTTTTGGCCAGCAGCGCTGCTTCGCGCTCGGCAAGGATGTTTTCAAAAGCAGCGTCCAGTGCGGCCAGTTGTTGTCCTGCGCTGCCCTGTTTGCTCAGCTGCAGGCGCAATTGGGCCCGTAAGCTGCGCAGCGTGCTGTCCATTTGCCGCTGGTGGGCGGCCACAAAGCGGCGGTAGGGCTCAAACGCGGTCTTGATCTCCACTGGCGCGTCCAACACCGGGGCGGGCATGTCGATGCGCGCCAGGCCCGAGCCCGCGGGGGCACCTTGGGTGATGGACTCGACCAATTGGGCGCGCACTTTGTCCACATGCTTGGCCAGTGCCTCGGGGGCGATCAGGGCCATACGTTGCACATGGGCAGGCAGGGGGGCGGCTTGTGCCGCGCTGGCTGTATCTGGTGGCAGCACGCCGTGCAGTGCAATGGCCTGCCGAAAATCCAGCCAATCGCCCAGTTTTTGCCCCACATCCTCTGCCTGACGGGCAGGGGCGAGCAGGGCGTTCTCGGTCAGAAAACGCACCAAGCTGGCGCTGTAAAGGCTGGCACGCGGCAGGGCTCGCGTCATGGGTGTGTGAGGGTGTTGAATCGGACAAGCAGAGCCGAAGGCTCTTGTGGCAACGGGCGCAGAGCGCTCACGTCATGAACTGCCGCATTTGGCAGAGGAAGGATTTTACCTGTTGAGATTCTGGCGAATTCTTCGCTTTTGAATTCCAAAGAAGTCATCTGCTGCACTATTTCCGAGGCATTCACCCCTGATCCGGCCCTCCCAAGCTTCAGATTGTGCGCGAGAGGAACAGGCTGGCCCATGAGGCTTGCGCCTGCGACAAAAAGTTGTGCGGCGCCGGCTGGGCGGGCAAGCCCAGCACCTGGGCCGCCTGACCCAGTGCCGCCAAAGGGTCTGACAGGTCCAGCGCCAAAGCGCCATTTTGTTTGCTGAGTTTTTCGTCATCCGCGCCCAGCACCAGGGGGGTGTGCAGGTACTGGGGTGTGGGCAGCCCCAAAGCGAGCTGCAGCACGATTTGCCGGGCCGTGTTGTCGGCCAGATCCTGACCGCGCACCACATGGCTCACGCCTTGCGCAGCGTCGTCCACCACCACCGCCAGCTGATAGGCCCACAGGCCGTCGGCGCGGCGCAGCACAAAGTCGCCCACGTCTTGCCCCACGTTTTGTTGCTGGTCTCCCAAGCGGCGGTCGTGCCAGTGCGTGATGGCGGGCAGGCCGAGCGCCGCTTGCACGGCCTGCACATTCAGCCGCCAGGCGCGGGCGGGTTTGCCCTTCAGACCCTCGCGGCAGGTGCCGGGGTACACGGCGGCGCTGTGCCGGGCCACGGCTTGGGCCGATTCAATCTCTTTGCGCGAGCAGCCGCAGGGGTAGGCCCAGCCTTTTTTAACCAAGCATTGCAAGGCGGCTGCATAGGCATCGCCGCGTTGGCTTTGCCACATCACGGGGCCGTCGGGTGCCAGGCCACAGGCCGCCAGTTGCTTCAAGATGGCCTGGTCTGCCCCGGGCTCGCAACGGGGGGTGTCGACGTCTTCGATGCGCACCAGCCACTGGCCGCCGTGGGTGCGTGCGTCCAGCCAACTGGCCAGCGCCGCCACCAGGGAGCCAGCATGCAAAAGGCCGGTTGGCGAGGGCGCAAACCGGCCTGTGTAGGGGATCCCCATGAGTGGTCAACGTTTTTTGAGCACCGCCAAAGCCAGCTCCAGGCCCGAGACGAACGCGTCTTCGACCCGGTGGCCCAAGCACCAGTCGCCGCACAGACCAATGCCTTGGTCCTTGAACCACAGGTGGCTCTCGCCCAAGGGTTGGGCGGTCTTGGCGTACAGCCAGCGGTGCACCTCGGCCAGGTCCGGGGTGACGCGGATGCCGGTGATTTCGGCAAAGGCCTTGACCAGTTTGCCTTTGATGCGATCGGGCGTGTCGTTCACGTGTTCGGCTGACCAAGGGGCGCTGGCCTGCACGGTCCAGCGCTCGATGCGCTCGCGCCCGGGCTTGGACGATTCGCGCGCCATCCAGGCGATGCGGTGGTGCGTGCTGCGCGCCGCGTTCCATTGCGGGCCAATGGTGATCAGGCCCGGCTGCACGGCTTGCGGATAAGCCAGCATCAGCGTCCAGCAAGGGTCTACACGCACATTTTTCAGGGGCTCGGCGAGGGCGCTTTGGCCCGAGGCCTGAAGCAAAGCCTGCGCTTGGGCGGGCGGGATGGCCAAGATCACTTGGTCAAAACCAGCGTAAATGTGCTGACCACCGTCATCGCTTTCGGTGTGCAGTTGCCAGCCGTTTTTCTTCAGAGGGTCGGGTGAGATGTGCGTGACATGGGTTTGCAGTTGCACATTGCCGTCTTCGACCAAAGGGGCGGCCCAGGCTTTGACCAAGCCGTTCATGCCCGGGGTGGCCACCCAGTGGCGCTCGCCGCCGGGCAGGCCCGCCTCGATCACGCGGCCATTGGGGTCGAGCACGCGCACGGCGTTGGCGCTCCAGGGCTTGCACACGCCGGGGGCGGTGGCAATGGCCAGCTCAAAGCGCGGGTCGCGCACGGTGAAGTACTGCGCCCCGTGGTCAAAGCCGCCAAAGGCGCTGGCGCGGGTGGACATGCGTCCCCCTAAGCCGCGGCTCTTGTCGAACAAAGTGACGTTGTGGCCGGCTTGGCGCAAAGTGCGTGCGCAAGTGACGCCGGCCATGCCGACACCGATGATGGCGATGTGTGGTGTGTTCATGGGGTCACTTTAGCTGAGAAAAGGGGCTTGAAACCGCCCGGGTGGGTTATCCCCGATGTCGGTGCCGGTGGTCGTTTTCACACAAGGTGCACAGGTTGCAACAGGGCCTCGCGCGTGGCGGGCCGTTCCAGTTGGCCTAACCACCAGCGCAGGGCTTGTCCGGCGGGCGTTTGCGGAGTGTCGCGCCAGGCCAAGTGGCAGCTGTTGTTGCGCGGTGTGTGAACTTGCTTGGCCACCAGCACACCCTTGTTGATGTAAGGCCTGGCCAGCGATTCGGGCAAAAAACCGCCCCCCAGACCGCGCAATTGCGCTTCGAGTTTGCTCGGCATGTCGGGCACGGTGAAGACGTCTTGCCCCCCCTGCAGCCCGATGGTCAGCCCCGTGCCCCGGCTGACCGAATCGGCCACGGCCACAGCGCGATGCTGCTGCAAGTTGGCGTCCGTCAGCGGCTCGGCCGCTTGGGCCAGCGGGTGGTGCGGGGCCACGGCATACACAAAAGCGATCTCACCCAGCACCGCGTGCCGCAGGTCGGTTTTCAGGCCTGGCTCCAGCACCACGCCAAGGGCCAGATCGGCCTGCCCCGAGGTGAGCGCGGCCAGCGTGCCCGACAGGGTTTCGTAGCGCAGCCGCAGCCGGGTGGGTGCACCCAGCGCCAAAAAGCTGGCGCACAGGTCCATGACCACGCTGCGCGAGACGATGGAGTCCACCGCCACGGTGAACACCGCCTCCCAGCCCGTGGCCACGCGGCGCACGCGGTTGGCCACGGCGTCCATGTCGTCGAGCAAACGGCTGGCTTCGCGCAACAATTCGCGCCCGGCGGCTGTGGGCACCGCTTGACGGGCACTGCGGTCAAACAGCAGCACATCGAGCGCGTCTTCGAGCTGGCGCACCCGGTAGGTCAGGGCGCTGGGCACCAGGTTCAGCGCGCGGGCGGCGGCGGCAAAGCTGCCCCGTTGCTCAATGGTCTGGAGCATGAACAGGGCTTCGGGGGTCAGCCAGTCGCGGGGTGTTTGCATGGTGTTTGCTCAATCGTTCAATTGCTTTGAATGATGCCAGCAAATCATGGCAACTTTCAAGCCCGCTTGTTTGGCTAAAGTTCAAACCTTACCAAGGCACTGACCTTCAAGACTTTAAAAGGACACCCCCATGCTGAACATCCGCAAATCGGCCGAACGTGGCTACGCCGACCACGGCTGGCTCAAGTCGTTTCACAGCTTTTCTTTTGCCAATTACTTTGACCCGGCGCACATGGGGTTTGGCAATCTGCGCGTCATCAACGAAGACCGCATTGCCCCCGGCACCGGTTTTGGCACGCACGGTCACCGCGACATGGAAATCATCAGCTACGTGCTGTCCGGCAATTTGGCCCATAAGGACAGCATGGGCAATGTGAAGGGTATTCCGCCCGGTGATGTCCAGCGCATGAGTGCGGGCAGCGGCGTGCAACACAGCGAGTTCAACCACGCCCAAGGCGAGCAGACCCATTTTTTGCAAATCTGGATCGAGCCCAATGTGACGGACATCGACCCCGGTTACGAGCAAAAGTCGGTGCCCGAGAGCGCCAAGCGTGGGCAACTGGCTTTGGTGGCTGCGCCTGCATCGGACGCCCAGGCTGCTGCGCACACAGTTGAAATTCACGCCGATGCCCGCATGTACTCAGGCCTGTTCAACGGCCCTGAAATGGCCACTTTGCCTTTGAATCCGGCGCGCAAGGCGTATGTGTTTTTGGTGCGCGGTGCGCTGCAGGTCAATGGCCAAGCACTGATTGCGGGCGACGCGGCCATGCTGCAAGCCGAGTCTTCTTTGGCCTTGAGCGAAGGCCAGGACGCCGAAGTCCTGGTGTTCGACCTGGCCGCTTGATTTTTTTCACCCTCTGACTTTTCTTCAGGAACTTTTTTCATGGCTAAAACCATTGTTGTCTACCATTCCGGCTACGGCCACACCCAGCGCGTGGCCCAATTTGTGGCCCAAGGCGCCAACGCGCAAGTGATCGCGATTGATGCCGATGGCAACCTCACCGACGCCGACTGGACCGCATTGGATGCGGCCGACGCGATCATTTTCGGCTCGCCCACTTACATGGGCATGGCCTCTTGGCAGTTCAAGAAGTTTGCCGACGCCACTTCCAAGCGTTGGTTCACCAGCGCCTGGAAAGACAAAGTCGCAGGCGGCTTCACCATCTCGGCCAGCCCCAGCGGCGACAAGCTGTCGACCATTCAGTACTTCATCACCCTGGCCATGCAGCAAGGCATGGTTTGGGTGGGCCAACCCGCCCTGAACGACGGCACCATCAACCGCATTGGTTCCAACTCGGGCTTGATGGCTCAAGTGGGCCCCACCAGCCCGGCCGAAGACATTCCCCAGGGTGACTTGGACACCGCCAAAGCCTATGGTGAGCGCATCGCAGGTGTCGCAGCCAAGCTGCGCGGCTGATCACCGGGGCTGATCCTCGGGCGAATGCCCACGCCAAAAGCCAGAGCGATCCAGGTCGCCCTGGCTTTTTTTTGTTCAAGAACGCCCCATGGCCGTCTGCTTGCTCAGACAGTTGCTAGGATGCACGCATGAAAATCATCACCATGTTGCCCTGGGCCGATTGGCTGGCACTGTTTTCTTTTTTTGCTTTGTGGGTGGGCTACGCTTGGTTTGCCCGCATTCGCGGCAAGCGCGATCAAAGCTTGATCGCCACCACCAACAAGTACCGCCAGAAGTGGATGCTTCAAACCACGGCGCGCGATCCGCGCATGCTCGATGGCTTGATCACGCAGAACCTCTCGCAAACGCCGGCGTTTTTTTCATCGACCAGCATCATCATCATCGGTGGCTTGTTTGCGCTCTTGGGCACCACCAACAAAGCGGCCGAGTTGGTGGGTGAGATTCCTTTTGCGCAACCTACGCCATTGCTGGTGTTTGAACTCAAAATTTTGGTGCTGGTGGGCATTTTTGTGTATGCTTTCTTTCGCTTTTCATGGTCGATGCGGCAATACACCTTTGTGGCCCTGGTGATTGGTGGCATGCCGCCGCCAGAATCTTTTGCCAGCGGTGAGTCAGATCGCCAACACTATGCGCAGCGGGCGGGCAATCTGGTCAGCGCCGCCGCAGAGACGTTCAACGATGGTTTGCGGGCCTATTACTTTTCTTTTGCTGCCATGGCCTGGTTTTTCTCGCCTCTGGCACTGGTCTTGGCCACGGCGCTGGTGGTGCTGATTTTGTACGGACGCGAGTTTCGCTCGGAGGTGTTGCAAGTTCTGCGAGACTGAAGTCGCATACCAAAGACTGCACCAAGTCGGTCCTCGCACCCGTCTGCACCTCAGTCCCCTAGGGTGAGCTTCTACAATGGTCGACTATGTTTGTTCACCTGCGCCTTCACACCGAATTTTCTGTCGTTGACTCCACTTGTCGAATCGACGATGTGGTCAAAATGGCGGCACAAAACGCCCAGCCCGCGCTGGCCATCACCGACCTGAACAACCTGTTCGGCACGGTCAAGTTCTACAAGGAAGGTCGGGGCAAGGGTGTCAAACCCATCATCGGCGCCGAGATCAACCTCGAAGGCCTGGGCGGCGACGCAGGCGCCACCAGTCGGGTGGTGCTGTTGGTGCAGAACCACCGGGGTTACTTGCACCTGTGTGAGTTGTTGGCCCGTGCCTGGACCCAAAACGTGGTCAAAGGCGTGGCCGTGGTCAAGCTGGCTTGGCTGCAAGAGTTGTCTGAAGGGCTGATTTTGCTGTCGGGCGCGCAGGCCGGACCAGTAGGTCAAGCCCTTGTGCAGGGCGACACCGACAAGGCGGCCGATGTGGCGTTGCAGTTGGGCTCGATTTTCCCGCACCGTTTTTATCTGGAGCTGCAACGCGCAGGCCGCCCGGAAGACGAGCCGCAAGTGGCCGGTGCCGTAGCCCTTGCCGCACGTTTGGGTTTGCCCGTAGTGGCCACGCACCCGGTGCAGTTTCATGGACCCGACGATTACGAAGCCCACGAAGCGCGGGTGTGCATCTCGGAGGGCGAAATTCTGGCCAACCAGCGCAGAGTCCGCCGCTTTACACGCGACCAGTATTTCAAGTCGACCAAAGAGATGTGCGCCTTGTTTGCCGATGTGCCCAGCGCCATTGCCAACACGCTCGAGATCGCCAAGCGTTGCAACCTGACCTTGGTGTTGGGTAAGCCGCAACTGCCAGACTTCCCGATTCCACCCGTGAACGGCGTGGTCATGTCGGTCGAAGACTATTTTCGCCATGTGTCTTTCGAAGGTCTTGAGGTGCGTTTGCTTCACTTGTACCCGGCGCAGGACAAACGAAACGAAGAGCGCCCGCGCTATGTGGAGAGGCTGGAGTTTGAGCTGAACACCATCTTGAAGATGGGTTTTCCGGGCTACTTCCTGATCGTGGGTGACTTCATTCAGTGGGCCAAGGCCAATGGTTGCCCCGTCGGCCCGGGTCGGGGTTCGGGTGCGGGCTCTTTGGTGGCTTATGCGCTCAAGATCACCGACCTCGATCCGCTGCAATACAACTTGCTGTTTGAGCGCTTTTTGAACCCCGAGCGGGTGTCCATGCCCGACTTCGACATTGACTTTTGCCAAGGCAACCGGGACCGGGTGATCGACTATGTGAAGGACAAATACGGGCGCGACGCCGTCAGCCAAATCGTGACCTTTGGCACCATGGCCGCAAGAGCGGCGATCCGTGACGTGGGCCGCGTGCTGGACATGAGTTACACCTTTTGCGACGGCATCAGCAAGCTGATTCCCAACAAGCCGGGCATGTCGGTCACGCTGCAATACCCCCCAGAAACGCCCAAAGAGGGCGACAAGAACAACTACGCCATTGCCATGGAGCCTATCCTGGCCGAGCGCATTGAGCGCGAAGAGGACGTCAAGACCCTGATCGAGCTGGCGCAAAAGCTCGAAGGCATGACCCGCAACATCGGCATGCACGCCGGGGGCGTGTTGATTGCACCCGGAAAGCTGACCGACTTTTGCCCGCTTTACCAGCAACCGGGCAGCGAATCGGCGGTCAGCCAGTACGACAAGGACGACGTGGAGTCCGCCGGGCTGGTGAAGTTCGACTTTTTGGGCCTGGCCACGCTGACGATTTTGGAGATCGCCCGAGAGTTCATCATGAAGCGGCACAAAGGCCAGGAAAACTTCGCCTTTGAGAACATCGTGCTCGACGATGCGCCGACCTACAAACTGTTCTCGGACGGCAAGACCGAGGCTGTGTTCCAGTTTGAAAGCCGCGGCATGCAGGGCATGCTGCGCGATGCGCGCCCCAGCCGCCTGGAAGACCTGATCGCGCTGAACGCCTTGTACCGTCCGGGTCCTATGGACCTGATTCCCAGCTTTGTGGCGCGCAAGCACGGGCGCGAAGAGGTGGAGTACCCGCACCCCGCCGTGGCCGAGATGCTGAGCGAGACCTACGGCATCATGGTCTACCAAGAGCAGGTGATGCAGACCGCGCAGATTCTGGGCGGTTACTCGCTGGGTGGCGCGGACTTGCTGCGCCGCGCCATGGGTAAGAAGAAGGCCGAAGAAATGGCCGAGCACCGCGAGAAGTTTCGCGCAGGTGCTTTGGCCACCCACAACATCCCGCAGGACAAAGCCGACGAGGTGTTTGACCTGATGGAAAAGTTCGCGGGCTATGGTTTCAACAAGTCGCACGCGGCTGCTTATTCTTTGTTGGCCTACCACACCGGCTGGCTCAAGGTGCACTACACCGCCGAGTTCTTCTGCGCCAACATGACGGTGGAAATGGACGACACCGACAAGCTCAAGGTGCTTTACGAAGATGCCTTGAAGTTCGGTATCCGCTTTGATCCACCCGATGTGAACCGGGGCACGCACCGCTTTGAGCCGGTCACCGACAAGATCATTCGCTATGGTTTGGGGGCCATCAAGGGCACGGGCCAACAGGCGATTGACGCCATCGTGGCGGCCCGCAACGAGGGCGGTCCCTTCAAAAGCTTGTTTGACTTTGCGGTGCGCGTAGACCGCACCCGTATCAACAAGCGCACGGTGGACGCGCTCATCAAGGCCGGGGCTTTTGATTCGCTGCACATGAACCGCGCGGCCTTGTCGGCCAGCATCGACCGGGCGTTTGAATTCTCCAGTGCCACCACGGCCAATGCCAACCAGGGCGGCCTGTTTGACATGCTGGGCGACGATTCGCACGGCTCCAGCACACAAGAGCCCGATTTGGTCGAGGTCATGCCCTGGGGCATCAAGGAACGTCTGCTGCTCGAAAAAACTGCCGTGGGCTTCTTCTTGTCAGGCCATTTGTTTGACGCGGTTGAGCGCGAGGTGCGCCAGTTCGCACGCCGCAAAATTGACGACCTGATTGACAGCCGCGAATCCATGGTGCTGGCAGGCATCGTGAGCGACCTGCGCATCATCAACGGCCAACGTGGCAAAGTGGCGATCTTCAAGCTCGACGACAAATCGGGTGTCATGGAAGCCACGGCCGATGAGGCCCTGATCAACTCGGCGAAGCATTTGCTCAAAGACGACGAACTCATCATCGTCACGGCCAAGATGCAAGCCGACCGTTTCTCGGGTGGTTTCCGCCTCAAGATGGAGCAGATCATGGACTTGGGCGCGGCCCGCTGCCGCTTCGGTAAATACCTGCGCGTGGCCGTCAATGGCCGTGCGCCCGACATCGCCCGCCTGGTGCGCGAGTTCCCGGCGCAACGCGAACAAACCGAGCAGGGCGATCTGGTGCGCGGTTTGCCCGTGCGTTTGGTGCTGGAGCGCCGCAGCGAAGACCTCGCTGCACGCGCCGAGCTGGCGCTGGGCGAAGCCGCCAAATTCTTCCCCAATGACGCGGCTTTGGCCAGCTGGATGGCACAGGCGGATCAAGGTCAGGCCCGGATCGTTTACGACTAAGACGCTGGCGACGTCGTTGTCCGCCCCCTTTGATGCCATGCCCACTGTTGTTCATGGGATGGGGGGTACGTTGATGCGAAAGTCTTGATCCTCAGATTTCAACGTGGCGCTGAGGGCCTGCCCTGAGCACTGATGGCTGCGCTGCCTTGACCGATCGATGTGTTGGTGGAGTCGGTGACGGTGCTGCTGGCTGCTGTATTGGCGTTGCTGTTGGCATTGCTCAGGTTGTTCGTGGTTTGGTTCAGGGTGGTGTTGCCCGAAATGGTGCCGTAGTTCGCGCTGCCCGAGATCACGCCATTGTTGACCATGGGTTGAACCACCGGTGCCCGTGCAACCGGATTGGTCAGGGTGACACTGCCGCTGGTTCCCTCCTTGCCCAATGATTCGTACAGTCGCGCCATCAATTCAGGGTTGCCAGAGATGTTGGCTTCAATGGCACCTTCCAGGATGGATGAGATGTCATGGGTCAGGGCGCTGCCCAGCCAATTGGGACTGTTGGCCTGCAAAGAGGACAGTTGGACTTTGGTGCAGCTGGGCGTGTTCTGCTGCAGCCACTGATCAGCCAAGACAGCACGCAGTTGGGGGTTGTGGGTTTTCAAGGCCAGTGACTTGAAATGGGCCACAAAACAGCCTTTGGCTTGATTGCCTTGGGCCCATGATGGGACCGCACCAAGAATGAGCCCGGCGGTTGTGAACCAGATACCCGCAATTTTCAGCATGTTGTGAGTCCAGTGTTCGGTGAAACAGGCCTGTCAAAAGGCCCGTGAATGAAATGTCTTGTTGAGAGTATCGGCAGTTGAAGGCCAAGCTTGACACCAGCAGGTCATCATAGAGGAGAAGGCTGTTGACCCATTCCCGTGCGCAAGCTGTTGAGGTTTGCGATGACGAATGGATCCCTTTCCTTGTCAATCCAGTGGCCTGAACCCCAGCACGATGAATGGCGGCACGCGGCCGTCGGTGTCTTTGGGCAGGATTTCGGTTTTGTCGATGGCCCGCAGCACAGCATCGTCCCAGGCCTTGTTACCGCTGGACTGCACGATGCGGCGGCTGGTGATGGTGCCATCGGGTGCCACGCGCACTTCCACTTCGGCGCGCGGGTTGCCGATCGTCTCACCGGGGTAATTGATGTTGGGTTTGATACGACCCACCAAGCGCCCAGCATAGCTGGCCGAAGGACCCGATGATTTGAGTGCTGTGCCTGTGGCGTTTGGGCCACCCGATGCGCCGGCCATGCCTTGCATGCGCTGCAGATTTTCCTGGCGCAGGGCATCAGCGCGGGCGTCATCTTCCTTGTCTTGCTTGGCTTTTTGGGCTTGCTCTTGCTGGCGCTTTTTCTCGTCGGCCTTGGCTTTCTCTGCAGCTTTCTTCTTGTCCTGTTCTTTCTTTTCCTGGGCTGCTTTTTCCTCGGCAGCCTTGTCTTTTGCGGCCTTGTCCTTAACTGCTTTGTCCTTCTCGGCTTTTTCTTCGGCCTCTTTTTTCTTCTTTTCAAGGGCCTTGCGCTGGCGCTCGGCCGCCTCTTTCTTTTTCTGGTCCTCGAGCTTTTTCTTTTCGAGCGCAATTTGCGCGTCGCGCAAGCTGTTGTCGGGCTCGGGTTCGGGGGCGGGCTGGGGTGGCTTGGTTTTCGCAGGCGGCTCGGGTTTTGGCTCGGGTGCGGGAGGCGGCGGTGGCGGTTCTTGCAGTCTGGGGGCCGCCGCTTGCGGCACGGCCGACCACAGCTCGGCTTCGGCTTGCAAGCTTTGGGGCTGGGTTTTCCAGGCCGTAGCCAGACCCAGGGCCAGAAACAAGGCCAGGTGCGCAGCACCGGCCACGCCCCAAGCGCGGCCCATGCCCGGTGGGGCCGGGGGCGCGAATTCCAGGTGGGGGGTGTGTTTGGCGCTCACGGCGGTGTCTTTCAGGGGGCCAGTTGCACCGACAGGCCTACACGGGCGATGCCAGCACGCTGCAGGCTGTCCATCACCTTGACCACGGTTTCGTATTTCACGCTGCGGTCGGCGCTGATGACCACGGCGGTGTTGGTGCCGTCGCCGACCAGGCGTTTGACGCTGGCGGCAACGCTGCCCAAGCTGGCGCTGTCGGTTTTGCCGTTGCTCACCAGTTCCAGCCGTTCGTCTTTCTGGATCACAACCTGAACCACTTGGTCAGGTTGTTTGGCGGCTTTGCCCACGCTGGGCAGGTCGACCATGCTGGGCGTGATCATGGGGGCCGTGACCATGAAGATGATGAGCAGCACCAGCATCACGTCGATGAAGGGCACCATGTTGATCTCGGAGATGGTGCGGCGTCCACGGCCGCGGGAGGAAGCAGCGGGCATGGCGGTCCCCTTCAGTGGCCCGAAGCCGAGTTGGCCGTGTTGGCCGAGCCCAAGCTGCGTTGCAAGATGTTGGAGAACTCTTCGATGAACGTTTCGAGCTTGATGGCGATGCGGTCCACGTCGTGTGAGAAGCGGTTGTAGGCGAGCACCGCTGGGATGGCGGCAAACAGGCCAATGGCGGTGGCCACCAGCGCTTCGGCGATGCCCGGAGCCACCACAGCCAGCGTGACTTGCTGCAAGCTGGCCAGCCCGGTGAAGGCATGCATGATGCCCCACACCGTACCAAACAAGCCGACGTAGGGCGAGATCGAGCCGACCGAGGCCAGGAAGGCCAGTTGGGATTCGGCCACGTCCATTTCACGCTGGAAGCTGGCGCGCATGGCGCGGCGCGCGCCGTCGAGCAAGGTGCCTGCGTCGGTGATGCGGCGTTCGCGCAGTTTTTGGTATTCGCGCATGCCGCTGGCAAAAATGCGCTCCATGGGGCCGGAGAGTTTGGCGTTTTGGCTGGCGGCGTTGAACAGCTCGTTGAGGCTGGTGCCCGACCAGAAGACGCGTTCAAACTCGTCGTTCAGGGTTTTGATGCGTTTGATGGCGGTGAGCTTGCGCACTATGGCAGCCCAACTGGACACTGAGATGCCGAGCAAAATCAGCACCACCAACTGCACGACAAAACTGGCGTGCAGCAACAGCGAGACGATGGACATGTCTTGGTTCATTTCAGGGCTTCCAGAACAGGGGCCGGGATGCGGCCGGGTTTCAAGGTGGTGCTGTGGACCCAGCCCAGGCGAATGCTGCCTTCGGCCAGCAGTCGGTCGGCTTGGTCCGGTGAGCGCAGGTAGGCGCGCTGGGCAATGCTGAGGCTGGCTTTGCCGCCGGTTTGCAGCTCGGCCGTGATGACCAGGGTGTCGTCCAGGCGGGCGGGTGAGTGGTATTTAACGGCGGTTTCAGACACGACAAACATGCCGCCCGACTGGTCTCGCAGCACTTGCTGGCCAAAGCCGAGGGCGCGCAGCCATTCGGTGCGGGCGCGTTCAAAGAACTTCAGGTAGTTGGCATAAAACACGATACCGCCCGCATCGGTGTCTTCCCAGTAGATCCGGATGGGGTGCTCGAAAACGCTGGAGTTGGGCGTGTTCATGGCTGCAACCAGGCTTTCAGGCGGGCGATCGCGGTTTGCAATTCAGCCATCGAGTTGGCGGTGGAAAAGCGCACAAAGCGGGCCGTCTGGTCGGTGCCAAAGTCGCGCCCCGGCGTGATGGCCACATGCGCATGTTCCAGCGCAGCAAAGGCGAAGTCCCAACTGTCTTTGATGCCCAGCTTTTGGCACGCTGCCGAGCAATCAGCCCAAGCGTAAAACGCGCCATCGGGGGCGACGGGAACGGTCAAACCCAGCTCGTTCAGGGCTGGGATGAAGTAGTCGCGCCGCGCCTTGAATTCGGCGCGGCGGCGTTCGTATTCGGCCAGGCTCTCGCGTTCAAAACAGGCCAGGGCCGCTTGTTGCGACACACTGCTGGCACAGATGAACAGGTTTTGCGCCAGGCGCTCCAGCACGGAGACCAAGGCCTCGGGCACCACCAACCAGCCCAAACGCCAGCCGGTCATGTTGAAGTATTTGCTGAAGCTGTTGATGCTGATGACGTCATCGCCCAAGGCCAGGGCGCTTTGGCCAAAAGCGTCGTCGTGGCTCAGGCCCAGGTAAATCTCGTCGATGAGGGTGATGCCGCCTTTTTCGCGCACGACATCAATGATGCGGGCCAGCTCGGCCGGGTCAATCGAGGTGCCCGTGGGGTTGGAGGGCGATGCCAACAAGACGCCACGGGTTTGGGACCCCCAAGCCGCAGCCACTTTGGCGGCGCTGAGCTGAAAGCGCTCTTCGGCCGTGGTGGGCACCAGCACGGCTGTGCCGTTGGCCGCGCTCACAAAGTGGCGGTTGCAGGGGTAGCTCGGGTCGGGCATCAGGACTTCGTCACCCCGGTCAATCAACGCCAGGCAGGCCAGTTGCAAAGCCGCCGAAGCCCCTGCGGTGACCACGATGCGGCTGGCGGGCACCTGCACGCCAAAGCGCGAGGCGTACCACTGGCTGATGGCTTGCCGCAAGGCGTCCAGACCCAGCGCGGGGGTGTATTGGGTTTGGCCGTGTTCAATGGCCGCTTGGGCCGCTTGCTGCACGCGGGGTGGGGCGGTGAAGTCGGGCTCGCCGATGTTCAGAAAGACTACAGGGCGGTCGGTGTGCGCGACCTCGCGGGCTTTTTTCGAAGCGGCCTTGGCCACTTCCATCACCCAAAAGGGCTCGATCCGCTCGGCTCGCTCAGAGATGCGCATGGTGTCTGGCTTATTTGATGCGGCCGGACTGGCGGTCGGCTTGCACTTCGGCGCTGCGCAATTCGGGGGCCAGGCCGTTCAGCACGGCGTTCACATATTTGTGACCGTCGGTGCCGCCAAAGTCTTTGGCCAGCTCGATGCATTCGTTGAGCACCACGCGCCAGGGCACGTCCAGGCAGTGTTGCATTTCATAAACGCCTATCCACATGATGGCCCGCTCGATGGGCGAAATCTCGGCAAAGCTGCGGTCCAGCTTGGGCCCGATCAACGCATCCAGAGCCTGGGCTTGTTCAGTGCAGCCGTAGAGCAGGGCATCGTAGTGGGCCGAGTCGGCTTTGTGAAAGCCAGACAGGTCGCGGGTGAAGACGTCGATGTCCGAGGCTTCGTTTTTGCCCACGATGTGCTGGTACAGCGCCTGCAGCGCAAACTCGCGCGAACGGCTGCGGGCCGGCTTGGCAGACGACTTGCGCGTGCCAGCAGCTGCGGGCGGAGTGCTTGCCGCGTCTGGCTCTGGCGTGCTGTTCAGGTCGTTCATCAAGTGTTCTCTTCGTCGTCAAACTCTTCGGCCAGGTCGGCCGACAGGTCGTCCATGATGCAGGCCATCTCGACCGCCACACGGGCCGCGTCGCGGCCTTTTTCGGTCTGGCGCACGATGGCTTGTTCGAGGTTTTCAGTGGTCAAAATCGCGTTGGCGATCGGCAGGTTGTAGTCGAGGGACACGCGGCTCACGCCTGCACCCGACTCGTTGGCCACCAACTCAAAGTGGTAAGTCTCGCCACGGATGATGCAGCCCAAAGCGATCAAGGCGTCGTATTCGGCGCGCTCGGCCATGGCTTGCAAGGCCACGGGCACTTCCAGGGCGCCCGGCACCATGACGTGGTCGATGCTGGTCACGCCCAGCGCTTCGAGTTCTGCGATGCAGGCTTTGGCCAGGGCGTTGGTGATGTCTTCGTTGAATCGGGCTTGCACGATGCCGATGTGCAGGAATTGCCCGTCGAGTTCTTGTTCTGTACCTTTGTTCGCTTCGAGCATGTTCATTCCTTGGGGATGTAACCAGTGATTTCGAGACCATAGCCGGTCATGCTGGGCATGCGTCGGGGTTGGCCCATGAGGCGCATTTTGTGCACGCCGCATTCGCGCAGGATTTGCGCGCCCACACCGTAAGTGCGCAGGTCCATTTTGCCGCGTTCAGGCGCTTGGGCCGAGCGGGCGCGGCCTTCAAACTGGGCCAGCAACTGGTCCGCCGATTCGCCGCAGTTGAGCAGCACGGCCACGCCACAGCCTTGGGCGTGGATGTAGCTGAGGCTGGCGTCCAAGCCCCAAGAATGCATGGCGCGGTTAACTTCGAGGGCGTCGAGCACCGACAGCGGCTCGTGCACGCGGACCGCCACTTCGGTCTCTGGCGTCCATTCGCCCTTGACCAAGGCCAGGTGCACAGCTTGGTTGGTTTGGTCACGGAAGGCGTGGGCAGTGAACTGGCCGTGCGCAGTTTGCAGTGGGCGGCTGCCAATGCGTTCCACCAGCGACTCATTGCGGCTGCGGTGCTCGATCAAGTCGGCAATCGTGCCGATCTTGAGGCCATGCTCGGCCGCGAAGATTTGCAAGTCCGGCAGACGGGCCATGGTGCCGTCGTCTTTCATGATCTCGCAGATCACCGATGACGGTGAGCAGCCTGACATGGCGGCCAGGTCGCAACCGGCTTCGGTGTGGCCTGCGCGCATGAGGACGCCACCGTCCACTGCTTGCAGCGGGAAGATGTGGCCAGGTTGCACCAGGTCGGTCGGCTGGCTGGTTTTGGCCACGGCCGCTTGCACCGTGCGGGCACGGTCAGCGGCGGAGATGCCAGTGGTCACGCCTTCGGCCGCTTCGATCGACACGGTAAACGCCGTGCTGTAGACCGTACCGTTGCGCGCTGCCATGGGCGGGAGCTTCAAAAATTCGCAGCGCTCGCGGGTGAGCGTCAGGCAAATCAAGCCACGGCCAAAGCGGGCCATGAAGTTGATGGCTTCGGGCGTGACGTGGTCGGACGCCAGCACCAGATCGCCTTCGTTTTCTCGGTCTTCTTCGTCAACCAGGATGACGATGCGACCGGCTTTCATCTCGGCCACGATCTCTTCGACGGGCGAGATCGCCACGGGGGTCAGTTTCTCGGGGGCGTTCATGCGTTGTCTTTCTGGAGGAGGCCTGCGCTGAGCATGCGCTCAACATAACGGGCCACAGTGTCGATTTCGAGGTTGACCCGGCTGCCCGCTTGGAGGCTGCCAAGAGCCGTGTTGTCCACGGTGTGGGGGATCAGGTTGATGCTGATCTCGCAGCCATCGGCCAGATCGGCCACCTTGTTCACCGTCAGGCTCACGCCGTTGACGGTGATCGAGCCTTTGTAAGCGAGGTATTTGGCCAGTGTGTGCGGTGCCAGCACGCGTAACTCCCAGCTCTCGCCGATTTGCTCAAAATGGCTGATGTGGCCCACGCCGTCCACATGGCCCGACACGATGTGCCCGCCCAGTCTGTCGTTGGCACGCAGCGCTTTTTCGAGGTTGACGGTGCCTTCTTGGTCCAGGCCGCTGGTCTTGTCAAGCGATTCGGCTGAGATGTCGATCGTGAACTGACGGCTCTCGGGGCTGAAGGTGGTGACGGTCATGCAAGCGCCGTTCAAGGCGATGCTGTCGCCCAGGCCCACGTCGTCAAGGTACCCGGCGGGGGCCTCGATGGTGAGGCGCTTGCCGTGGTGTAAAGAGCGACCCAGGTCGTGGATGGCGACGATTCGCCCCACGCCGGTGATGATTCCGGTGAACATAGCTGTGTATTTTCGCAGGTAAAGAGGTTGAATCGGGACAGCGGGCAACAAAAAAGCGCATGGGCTTGCAGTCAAGCTGTCTGCGTGGGCTCAGGGTAAACCAAGGCTGTGTGTGCCGGGGTGTTTGCCTAGAATGTTGCATTGCAGCAGATTTTTCATTTGCAGTGCCCCATCAGGAGTTTTCCTTGCCGGCCAAATCCCCAGCCAAGTCCCCAGCCAAATCGAACTCAGCCGAGCCCGCTGCCCGAAAGTCTGTGCCCGGTGCCCTGCGCACCATCAAAAAGTACCCCAACCGGCGCTTGTATGACACGCAAACCTCCGCCTACGTGACGCTGGCCGAAATCAAGAAGCTGGTCATGGTGGCATCGCCCATGGTGGTGCTGGACGCCAAAACCGGCGAAGACCTGACACGCTCCATCCTGCTGCAGATCATTTTGGAAGAGGAATCTGCAGGCGTGCCCATGTTCAGCGAGGCGGTGCTTTCCAACATCATCCGGTTTTATGGCCATGCCATGCAGGGCCATATGGGCTCCTATTTGGAAAGCCATGTCCAGTCTTTCATGGACTGGCAAAGCAAGCTGGGTGAATCCAGCCCGGCCCTGAGCCCGGAAGTGTGGGCACAATTCATGCAGTGGCAAACCCCGTTGATGCACAACATGTTTTCTGGCCTGGCCAACCCCTCGCAAAACGTGGTGGCGCAAATGCAGGACCAGATGCAAAAGCAGATCCAGAAAAACACCGAACAGCTCTTGGGCGTGATGGGTTTGAGGACTTGATGGGCTTGGCATGGCCTTTTGTCACAGTCCGGTCGTTTTTGCGGGGACAATGCGGGGATGAGTGAAATGACCGCTACCCCCTCCCTTACCGCCCCCAAAGTGGGTTTTGTCAGCTTGGGCTGCCCCAAGGCGCTGACCGATTCAGAACTGATCCTGACCCAATTGAGTGCCGAGGGTTACCAAACCTCCAAAACTTTTGAGGGCGCAGACTTGGTCATCGTCAACACCTGTGGCTTCATTGACGAAGCCATTCAGGAGAGCCTGGACACGATTGCAGAAGCCCTGAACGAAAACGGCAAAGTGATCGTGACAGGTTGCCTTGGCGCCAAAACTGGCGAGGGCGGCGGCAACATGGTGCTGGAGATGCACCCCAGCGTGCTGGCCGTGACTGGCCCCCACGCCACGCAAGAGGTGATGGACGCGGTGCACACGCATTTGCCCAAACCGCATGACCCGTTTTTGGACTTGGTGCCCGGTGGATTTGGCGAAGCAGGCCTCAAGCTCACGCCTCGTCACTATGCGTATTTGAAAATCAGCGAAGGCTGCAACCACCGCTGCACGTTTTGCATCATCCCTTCCATGCGGGGTGACTTGGTCTCGCGCCCGATTGGCGATGTGCTCAAAGAAGCCAAAGCCTTGTTTGCAGGCGGTGTGAAAGAGCTGCTGGTCATCAGCCAGGACACGTCTGCCTATGGTGTGGATGTGAAATACCGCACGGGTTTTTGGGACGGCAAGCCGGTCAAGACCCGCATGCTGGAATTGGTGCAAACGCTGGGCGAGATGGCCCGCGAGCACGGTGCCTGGGTGCGTTTGCACTATGTCTACCCCTACCCGAGCGTGGACGACATCATTCCTTTGATGGCGCAGGGTCTGGTGTTGCCTTATTTGGATGTGCCGTTTCAGCACAGCCACCCCGATGTGCTGCGCCGCATGAAGCGCCCGGCCAGCGGAGAGAAAAATCTGGAGCGCATCCAGCGTTGGCGCGAACTGTGCCCCGAGTTGGTGATCCGCAGCACCTTCATTGCCGGTTTCCCGGGCGAGACCGAAGAAGAGTTCGAGCACCTGCTGGGCTTTTTGCGCGAGGCGCAGATTGATCGTGCCGGGTGTTTTGCCTACAGTCCCGTCAAAGGCGCCACGGCCAACGATTTGCCCGGCATGTTGCCTGAGGCGCTGCGCGAAGAGCGCCGCGCCCGTTTCATGGCGGTGGCTGAAGAGGTGTCGATTGCCCGCTTGCATCAGCGTGTGGGCTCGAGCATGCAGGTTTTGGTCGATTCGGCCCCGGCCATGGGCAGACGCGGCGGGGTAGGGCGCAGTTTTGGCGATGCGCCTGAAATCGATGGTGTGGTGCGTTTGTTGCCGCCCGAAAAGTTGAGCAAGACCCTCAAAGTGGGCGAATTCACGCGTGCGCGCATCGTGGCCGTTGAGGGCCATGATCTGGTGGGGATGCCGGTTTGAGGCTGAACGGTCCGCTTACGGATCGCTTTTGGGCGGCCCGGTTGCGGCGCGTGCTGAACGGCTTGAGTGCATTCGGCTTTCAGATCAAGCCGAGTGTTTCAGGCAACAAAAAAGCCGTTGATCGGAAATCAACGGCTTGCTGTGTTTTTGACTCATCGAATGCGATGAGTTTGGTGCCCAGAAGAGGACTCGAACCTCCACGATGTTACTCGCTAGTACCTGAAACTAGTGCGTCTACCAATTCCGCCATCTGGGCATCTCAGGAAGCCTCTGATTATAGGTCAACGGGTGTGCATCTTCGGGCGGAACAGGATAAAAGTGCAAAAATTACCGTGCGCTGCAATGCAAGTCAAAAAAAAGCCAATGACTTGTGGTCATTGGCTTTTTCAGGTTTTTCTTTGTTTAAGATGGTGCCCAGAAGAGGACTCGAACCTCCACGATGTTACTCGCTAGTACCTGAAACTAGTGCGTCTACCAATTCCGCCATCTGGGCATCTCAGGAATCCAAGGATTGTATATTAAAAAAGTAGCTCCAACCAGCGGGATGCTGGACGAAATCGAAGGTCAGGTGCAAGGGCACCGCGATGGCCATGGCTTTCTGATCCGCGAAGATGGCGAGTCAGATATTTACCTCTCGCCCAACGAGATGCGTGCCGTGCTGCACAAGGACCGCGTTAAGGTGCGCATCGTGCGCCAGGACCGCAAGGGCCGCCCCGAAGGCCGCATCGTCGAGATCGTCGAGCGCCCCGAGCAGCCCATCATTGGGCGCTTGTTGCACGAAGGCGGCTTGTGGCTCGTTGCACCTGAGGACAAGCGCTACGGTCAGGATGTGATGATCCCCAAGGGGGCCACGGGCACGGCCAAGCCGGGACAGGTCGTGGTGGTCGAATTGACGGAGCCTCCGGCTTTGTTTGGGCAGCCCGTGGGCCGCGTGAAAGAGGTGCTGGGCGAGATCGACGACCCGGGCATGGAGATCGAAATTGCCGTGCGCAAATACAGCGTGCCGCACGAATTTTCTGCCCTGTGCGTTGACCAAGCCAAGGGCCTGCCCGACAAGGTGCTGGCCAAGGACCGAAAGGACCGTGTGGATTTGCGCGATGTGCCTTTGGTCACGATCGACGGTGAAGACGCCCGTGACTTTGACGATGCGGTGTATTGCGAACCGGCCAAAGTGGGCCGGGGCAAAGGCTGGCGTTTGCTGGTGGCCATCGCTGACGTGAGCCACTATGTTCAAACTGGCAGCGCCATTGACATTGATGCGTATGACCGCGCGACCAGCGTGTATTTTCCGCGCCGAGTGATCCCGATGCTGCCGGAAAAGTTGTCCAACGGCCTGTGTTCACTCAACCCGGATGTGGACCGTTTGTGCATGGTCTGCGACATGCTGGTGAACGCCAAGGGCGATGTGCATGCCTACCAGTTTTACCCTGCGGTGATGCACAGCCATGCACGCTTCACCTACACCGAAGTCGCGGCCATTTTGGGCAACACGCGCGGGCCTGAAGCGGCTAAGCGCAAGGCGCGTGTGACCGACCTGATGAACCTGCAGGATGTGTACAAGGCCTTGTTGGCTTCGCGTGCGGTGCGTGGTGCTGTGGATTTTGAAACCACCGAAACCCAGATCGTTTGCGACGAAAGCGGCCGCATTGAAAAGATCGTGCCGCGAGTGCGCAACGAAGCGCACCGTTTGATTGAAGAGGCCATGTTGGCGGCCAACGTTTGCAGCGCCGATTTCATCCACCAAGGCAAGCACCCGGGTTTGTTCCGCGTGCACGAAGGCCCGACAGCCGAGAAAAAAGACATCCTGCGCAATTACCTCAAGGCCTTGGGTTTGGGGATGAGCATCAGCGATGACCCGCACACCAGCGAGTTTCAGAAAATTGCGCTCGCGACCAAGGAGCGTCCGGACGCGCAACAGATCCACACCATGCTGCTGCGCTCGATGCAGCAGGCCATTTACACGCCCGTGAACAGTGGGCACTTTGGTCTGGCTTACGAGGCTTACACCCATTTCACCAGCCCGATCCGGCGCTATCCGGATTTGCTGGTGCACCGGGTGATCAAAGCCATTTTGCTCGACCGCAAATACACGCTGCCCAGCTTGCCCGTGCCCGGCGAGGCGCATGCCAAGCTGAGCAAGCGGCTGGAAAAAAGCCGTGCAGCCAAAGGCGATTCGCCCGAGTCGTCTGCACCTCGGGTGCGCATGTCGGCCGCCGACCAACGCGCCTGGGAGGCTGCGGGCCTGCACTGCAGCGCCAACGAGCGCCGCGCCGACGAGGCCAGCCGCGATGTGGAGGCCTGGCTCAAGTGCAAATACATGCGCGAGCACTTGGGTGAGGAGTACAGCGGCGTGGTGTCTGCGGCCACCAGCTTCGGCATCTTCGTGACTTTGGACACCTTGTATGTCGAGGGCTTGGTGCACATCACCGAGCTGGGCGGTGAGTATTTCCGCTTTGACGAGTTGCGCCAGGAGTTGCGCGGCGAGCGCACGGGCATCCGCTATGCCATTGGCAGTCGGGTGCAGGTACAAGTCAGCCGAGTGGACCTCGATGGGCGCAAGATCGATTTCCGACTGGTGACACCTGGCGAAGATTTGGTGCCGCGTGCCATGCGTGACAAAGGCGTGTCAGCGCCTGCGGAAGGCGGGCGCGACAAGAAGCGGGGTGCCCAAGACCGCCGAATGGCCGATGCCGAACGCAACCGCTCACCGATTCAGGCCCTCAAGGCTTCGGTGAAAAAAGCAGCCGCCAAGAAAAAAGGACCGAGGACGACCAAGCCCCGGCGCTGAGGCGGTTCAGGCCAGTCTCTGCTTAGACGAGCCTTTGTGCCAGTCTGCTGGCGGTGAGTGCCTCGCCTGGCGACCAGTCATCGGCCACTTGGCCGTGCTGCGCCACCGCCGCGCAGGCTGCATCGAACGCGCTCAGGCCTTGCGCCATGCGCGCGCCCACCAGCCCGGCCAGCACATCGCCTGTGCCACCAATGGCCAGACGGCCATTGCCCGTGATGTTGATGCGCGTCGTGTGTCCGGGCGCGACGATCACGGTCCCCGAGCCTTTGAGGACCACGCAACATTGGAAGCGCTCGGCCAGCGCTTGTGCAGCTTTCAAGCGGTCGTTTTGCACTTGCTGCGTGTTGCAGCCCAGCAGCCGGGCGGCCTCCAGCGGGTGGGGTGTGATGACGGTGGCTATCGAAGCCGTGTGCGCAGCCCGCTGGCGCAACGCGTTTTGCAGTGAGCTGTCTTGCGCCACGGCATTGAGGCCATCGGCGTCCAGTACCAGATGGGCACTGCGCCACAGCACCTCCGGCAAGACTTCTTGCACAGCGCTGCCGCCACCACAGCCGCACACCACATGCAGTTTTTCAAGCTCAAGCCGCCTGAATTCGCGTTGCATCAGATCGGGTGGCGCGCTGTCATTGGTTTGGCCAGACAGCAGGCTCAAAATGACACGCCCCGCACCCGCATGCAAGGCGGCTGTGGCCGCCAAAATGGCTGCGCCAGTCATGCCCATTCCTTGTGTGGCCATGCCTTCGCCACCGATCACCGCCACATCGCCATGGCTGCCTTTGTGGCTGGCGTGGGATTTGGGTGCCGATGTGTAGGGCGCATTGAGCCAGGCCAGAGGCGGCACCTGGTGTTGGCTGGCCAGGTAGCCCAAGTCTTCGAGCCAAATTTGGCCACTGGCGTCGCGCCCATGCCCCATGAGCAGACCCGCTTGAACCGCGATGAGGCCCAGGGTGTGGTCGGCCCGCACAGCCAAGTGGCCACTGCTGTTGCCTCCGTCGCCATCCAACCACTGGCCCGATTGCGGGTTGAGCCCGGTAGGCACGTCGATGGCCAGCACCGGTGCCAAGCAGTTGTTCATGGCCTGCACGCAGGCCAGCAAATCAGCGCTCAAGGGGCGTGTGGCCCCGATGCCCAGCAGGGCGTCGATGCACAGATCCTGCGCATCCATCTGTTGCAGCCAATCGGTGGGCACGCTGGATTGAATGCGCACGCCGGCCAGCTGCGCCCGATGCAAGGCCGCTTGGGCATCAGCAGGGCCGGGGCCCTGTGAGGCGATCAGGCTGACCACCACTTCTTTGCCCCATTGGTGCAGGTGCAAAGCAGCCTCCAGACCGTCTCCGCCGTTGTTGCCCGGACCTGCGGCGACCCAGACGCGCCGGGCATGCGGTGCCATGGCCAAGGCCAGTCGGGCGCAGGCCAGCCCCGCGCGTTGCATCAAGGGCGTTGGGCTGAGGGCCTGAAGCATCGGCTCCAGCTGCCGCACCTGCGCAGGCACCAAGATGGGCCAGGCGTGTGAGCGGCTCAGGATGTGCATGGGGTCAGTGCTGTTGCAGCAAGGGTTCGAGCAGCAAGGCCAGCTGCAAAATGCTGTCGTCGTGCATGGCCGCGTGCCAGGCCATCAAGCCCACGGGCAGCTCGCCCGGTGCATGGCAAGGCAGGGAGAT
>JBIKQY010000111.1:0-7496 GCA_044349465.1 Limnohabitans sp.
CCGGGCTTGCCCACGCGCAGACGCGGGTCCACCACAAAGTAGAGCAAATCCACAATCAGGTTGATGACCACGAAGATCAGCGCAATCAAGCACAGGTAAGCGGCCATGACCGGGATGTCGGCAAAGGTCACCGCCTGGATGAACAGCAGGCCCATGCCGGGCCACTGGAACACCGTCTCGGTGATGATGGCAAAGGCGATCAGGCCACCCAATTGCAGCCCGGTGATGGTCATGACCGGCACCAGGGTGTTCTTGAGGGCATGGCCAAAGTGGATGGCGCGGTTGGACAGGCCACGGGCGCGGGCGAACTTGATGTAGTCGGTGCGCAGCACCTCCAGCATCTCGGCACGCACCAATCGCATGATCAGCGTGAGCTGAAAAATTGCCAGCGTCACGGCCGGCAGCACGATGTGGTGCCAGCCCTTGGCCGTCATCAAACCACTCGACCACCAGCCCATTTGCACCACGTCACCGCGACCAAAGCTGGGGAACCAACCGAGCATCACGGCGAACACCAGGATCAGCAAAATACCGATCAGGAAAGTGGGCAGAGACACCCCCAGCAAGGACACCGTCATGATGAACTGGCTGGCCCAGGTGCCCCGGCGCAAGGCCGCGTACACCCCCATGGGAATGCCAATGATCAAGGCCAAGCCTGCGGCGACCATGGCCAACTCCAGCGTGGCGGGCAAGCGCTCGGCGATCAGGCGCGAGACCTTGGCACCTTGTCGCAGGCTCAGACCAAACTCGCCTTGCACCGCGTTGACCAAAAAGTGGCCAAACTGCACAAAGAAAGGCTGGTCCAGGCCCAAATCGGCGCGCAGCAGGTCGATCTGCTCTTTGGTGGCGTCTTGCCCCAGCAAGAACACCACCGGGTCACCCACATACTGAAACAACAAGAAGGCGATGAAAGCGACCGTGACCATCACGATCACGGCCTGGATCAGCCGCTGCAAAATGAAAGCGAGCATCAGTTGACCTTGATCAGAGTCCAGTCCAGACGGTTGTCAGGACGGTGCACCACGTCGATGTTTTTCTTCATGCCCCAAGGAATCACTTGGTTGTGCAGAGGGATGTGCGACACCGTGTCGTTGGACAGCTGCAAACCTTCGGTCAGCAAGCGGTTGCGCACCGGCAAGTCGGTCTCGGTCTTCACGCGGTCGACGATGTAGTCCATGCGCGGGTTGCTGTAGCGGCCCACGTTGTAATTGCCGTCACCGCCGGTGCCCACCGAGCGGGTGAGCGACTGCAGGCTGTACAACGCGTCAAAGGTCGGCACGCCCCAACCCAGCATGTAGATGCTGGCTTCGTAGCGCTGGATCATGGGGAAATAAGTCACCAGGGGCTGCGTGCGCAGCTTGGCTTTGACGCCCACCTTGGCCCACATGGCCGTGATCGCTTGGCAGATCTCTTCGTCGTTGATGTAGCGGTTATTCGGGCAGGCAAAGTCCACCTCAAAGCCGTTGGGGTAACCGGCTTCGGTCAGCAGCTTTTTGGAAGCATCCAGCGAATAGGGGAAACGGGTGTCCACAGCTTTGGTCCAGCCATTGACCTGCGGTGCCACCAAGGCACCCGTGTTTTGCGACAAGCCGCGCATGGTCACACGGTGGATGGTGTCCATGTCAATCGCTTGGTACAGCGCCTTGCGCACCTTCACGTCTTTGAGAGGGTTCTTGCCCTTGACGTTGGAGCCGGGCAATTCTTCGCGGTGCTGGTCCATACCCAAAAAGATGGTGCGGTTTTCAATACCGTCGATCACCTTCAGGTTGGCATTGTTGCGCATGCGACCCAAGTCTTGTGGGCTGGGGTCGAGCACCAAGTCGATCTCGCCCGACAACAAGGCGGCAGCGCGTGTGGCTTCGTTCTTGATGGGGGTGTAAATGATTTCGGTCACGTTGGTGGCAGCATCTGACCAGCCCCACCAGTTGGGGTTTTTCACCAGCGTCAACTTTTGGTCAGGCTGCCAGTCTTTGACCATGTAGGGGCCGCTGCCCATGGCGTTGCGGTGGGCAAAGTTTTCTTCCTTGGTCTTGGCGTCCTTGGGCTCCACCGACTTGTTCTTTTCGGCCCAGGCCTTGCTCATGATGCGCAGCTCGGTCATCTGGTTCAGGACCACTGGGTTAGGGCCGCTCAAGATGATGTCCACCGTGTTGGCGTCGACCTTGACGATGCGGCTCATGCCCTGGGTATAGACGTTGAAGTTGGAGGTTTTGGCGCGGGCACGGTCCAGCGAGAACACGACGTCATCCGCCGTCAGGGCCGAGCCGTCGCTGAACTTCACGCCCTTGCGCAAGTTGAAACGGTATTGCGTGGGCGACACTTCGCGCCAAGAGGTGGCCAAGCGGGGTTCGATCTTGAAAGTTTTGCTGTTGTAGTAGACCAGCGAGTCAAAGATGGCGGCATGCACGCCGTTGCCCAAGGCATTGTTTTGCGAGTGGATGTCCAGCGTTGGGATGTCGCTGGCGCTGGTCCATTTGAAGGGCTTGGCCTGCACCAGGCCAGCGGTCATCACACCGGCCAAGACCAAAGATGCGGTCAGGGCGCTGGGCAGTACGGCGGCGGGGGTCATCTTGTTCATCAAAACACCTCGGTGACAAAAAGTTGGGTAACCGTCGAGTATGCAACATTTGGGCCCACTCTCAGGGCAGGGAATTCCCCAAATTCCCTGTCGCGCACCGGACTTGTGCATTCACTCCAACCGGATCGCACCATACCAGGCGCGCGTGGTGCTGCGGGTGTTGTCGGTGTCGGTCATGATGGCCAGCCCCAGCAAGGCCCCGGGCGGCTCACCAAAGGCTTTCTCAAAGTCGGCCCGGATGTCGCGGCGGTAATTCAACCACTGCCCCACTTGCCCCGGGCCCGACTCGACGGCCAGCTTGCGGATGCGGTCGGTTCTCGGATTCACGATCACCGACTCGGCTGGGCAGTCGTTGCACCACACGTACATCAGCGTCGCATAGGGCAGTGGCTCGCCGGTCAGGCTGAGCGTCAACTCGCTGAGCAGCTGGTTTTGCATCGAAAAACGCTGTCTGTCGCCCTCAAACACCAGAATCAGTCGCACCGGCGAGTCTTCGGCCTCACGCTGACGCATGTCCGCGCCAACAATGAGCTGGTCCACACGCCAGTCAAACTGCAATGCGCCCAATTGGCCTGGGGCAATGTGCAAAGCCTGCCGCAACATGCTGGCCGAAGACGCCGCTTCGGCCAGCAAGGCATCGCGCGGGCCTTGCGGTGCCACCCTGTAGGCCGTGAGCAACTTGCCTGGCAAACGCATGGTCTGCCATTGCGCCTTGTCTTGTGCGCTGAACTGCAGCGGCAACTGGCGCAAGACCTGCTGAGGTTTGTCTTGCGGCGCTTCGGTCGCCCAGAAGGCGCAGCCGGTCAACAACAAAATGCTGCACAGACTGGCGTACAGCGCCAAACGAAGCCTTGGGGTGCCTGGTTTTATCATCCTGTATCGAACTTTTTTGGAGTGCCTCCATGTTAAGCCGCCGTCTCGTGATTCAAGCAGCCCTTTTGCCCGCGGGGGTTTTTAACAAGGCCTGGGCGCAGGCCGCTTTCCCCTCCAAACCCCTGCGCATCGTCGTGCCTTTTGGTGCGGGCGGCGTGGCCGACCTGACGGCGCGGGCCGTGGCGCAGCAGTTGTCCGTCAACCTGGGCCAACCCGTCGTCATTGACAACCGGCCCGGCGCAGGCGGCATTGTGGCGGCCGAGTTGGTGGCCAAGGCCGAGCCCGATGGCCACACCCTGCTGCTCATGTCCAACGGCACCGCCGTGAGCGCAGGCTTGTTCAAGGCCCTGCCCTTCAACCCGCGCACAGATTTCGCGCCCGTGTCCCTGCTGGGCCTGTTTGACATTGCCATCGTGGTGCCTGAATCGTCACCGCACAAAAGCCTGGCCGAGCTGATCGGCTTTGGCCGCGCCCACCCCGGCCAACTGAACATCGGCACCATCAACATCGGCAGCACCCAACACCTGGCCGCAGAGCTGCTGCGCACCCAGGCCAACCTGATCGCGCAAATCATTCCCTACAACGGCACGCCTGCCGTCATCAACGCCCTGCGCGGTGGCCAAATCGATGCGGTGGTGGAAATTTTGGGCCCACTCAAACCCCAGATCAACGCCAAGGCCGTGCGGCTGCTGGGCGTGATGGGCGCCAACCGCCCCAAAGACCAACCCCAAGTGCCGGTGGTGCGCGAGTTGCCGGGATTGAGCAACTTCAATGTGTCGTCATGGAACGCCCTGGCCGCCCCGGGCAAAACGCCGCAGGCCGTGGTCCAGCGCCTGAACGCCGAAGTGGTCAAAGTGTTGGCCGATCCCGCCATGGTGCAACGCCTGGCCGGCTTCAATATCCAAGCCCAAGCCAGCACCCCAAGTCAATTGGCCCAACTGCTGGATTCGGACATCCAACGTTGGACTGAGGTGATCCAAAAGGCGGGAATTGCGCAGCAGTGATTCAGCTTGCAGCGGCATGCGCCAGCCGCTGCAAGGTTCGTCCGCGCTCAGCGTGGCGTGATACGGGTGGCCAAAGGTTGTGGGGTGTAGGCCGTCTGAAACCGGCACTCAGCAGCTTGTGCAGGCCGCAAAGCCACGCAGCGTGCGGCGATGCCCACAGGTGTGGGCTTGGTGCCCTGATTGACCCAAGCCAACAAGGCCTCAAACAGCGGCGGATACATCGCATCGCCCCAATAGCTGTGCTCAGCAGAGTCCACATAGGTTTGCACCAGTTGAGCGCCGTTGCCCGCCGATTCCACGCGCAGTCGAAGGGTGTCACTGCCCTCCACAAACACCGTCGAATCCCGGATACCGTGGGCCGATAACACAGGCACCTTGAACCGGCCATGGTGGTTGACATCCTTATCAAACCTGGCCTCGGCTTTCGGGTCGGCTTTGAAGCGCAACACGGCCGCATTCAGGGCGGCGTCGTTGGCAGAGCCGCTGTACTTGACCCTGTCATTGCCAAACGGGCTGGCACCGCCACTTTTGGTGACCACGTCGCGCAAAGTGAAGGTGCCCCAATTCAGATGTCCAGCAATGGAGCTTTCCGGGATTTTCAAAACATCCACGATGGTTTTGATTTTCTGGACCTGCTCAGGGCTTCGTTGTGCGGCCGGTTTGCGCACACCCAAACAATCGTTGACCCGCGTAGCCAACTCGGCTGCAGTCATTTTGCTGTCGGCCGGCAGCCCCAGCGACAAGGCGTACGCAGGCTCATCGGGGCGTGGGTGGTTTTGGCACAGGTGCTGATAAATCGAGCGCAAGTCCAAGCGGAAGTCGTAGGTGGTGGGCCCGGCGACCACACCACTGGTCAGCAAGATACCTTCCCAAGATTGGGGGTAGAGCTCGGCTGCACGCGTGGCCACCATGGCTCCCCAGGATTGTCCGTGCAACAACGTCCTTTGTGGTTTGGCCACATGGTCCACAAAGATGCGCCGAACACGTTCTGTGTCTTCGGCGGCTGAGGTCACGGCAAATCCACCTTGCCTGAAAACCGACCCGGCCCAAGCGTGGCCTTCGGTCAAAGTGATCGCCCAACGTTGGATGTCAGCATCGACCCTGGAGGCTTTTGGCTCACCCAAGGCAGGACCGCCGTGCGCATGCACCACCAGCACACCACTCCATTGCGCGGGCTTGGCCATCAAATAATGCGAGCCCGCAGAATCCTGCCCCCGCCAACACTGCACGCCAGCAGGCACACCCGCTGGACAGGCGACCTGCGCGGGCGGTGCCTCTTTGGGCGCACTGGCACACCCCGTCAAAAACACCACGCCTGCGATGGACAGGCTCAAACCCGATACTGCGCGCATCGAGCGGAAAGAGATATGGGAGTACAACATGTTGGAATTCCTGACAATCGTCCAATCTATCAGCCCCTGCTGGACGCCGCCCCCGTGTTATCCCTTGCAGCAGGAAGTTTCCTGGCTCGGCAGCGCCAGCAATCGGTCGAAAAAAAACCCACCGCGTTACCGCGGTGGGTTTTTATAACTTTCAATCTCAAGCTGTCATAAGACAGCAGAGGATCAGAAGTTGTGTTGCATGCCGAACTCCATGCCATTCTTCTTGGTGCCTGCAGCAGCTTTGCTGTTGTTGGCGTAGCTGGTGTACAGGTCTGTGCGCTTGCTCAGAGCGTAGCGTGCACCCAAGCCCAGTTGTTGCACAGTCTTGACGTTAGCAACTTCCAAGATGCCGTAAGAAGCCTTCAAGGTCAGGGCGCCCATAGGCACGGTCAAGCCCAAAACCATGGCATCGCCTTCCACGCCAGCAGCAGTTTCAGACTTGCTGATCAGGGCGTTCACACGGGCTGCACCAAAGTTGTAAGCTGCACCAAAACCGGTGTACTTCAAAGAAGCCGCGTTCTTCTCAGAAGCGATGCTGGCGCTGATGGGACCATTGTTGTAAGCCAACTGCATCGAAGTGCCGTTCTTGGTCTCAGCACCTTCTTTGACCGAGGCGTTGGCACGCAATGTGATGCCACCGAAAGAAGGCGATGTGTAAGTGATGCCGTTGGCAAAACGAACGGAAGTTGCTGGGCCGCCACGGGTAGTGGCAGCGTTGTTGGCAACACCGTCCCAACCAAACACGTCACCAGCCAACTGTGTCCAGAAAGCGGCGGTGTAGTCACGGCCCAGGTCGATTTGACCGAAACCACCGGACACACCCACGATCGAACGGCCAGACCAGAAAGTGCTAGCTGCAACGCCGTCATCGGGTGTGAAACGGTGTTCGATCTGGAAGTTGGCCTTCAAGCCGCCACCCAGGTCTTCAGTACCACGGAAGCCCAAACGGCTGCCCGAAGCTTGAGCCATGGAAGTCTTGGCTTCGCCAATACCGCGCTTGATGCCTTGATCGAGCTTACCGTAGATGGTCACAGTGGATTGAGCGAAAGCGGTGCCAGAAGCTGCCAAAACAGCCAGGGCAATCAGAGATTTTTTCATTGCAAGTTTCTCCAAGGTTAAACAAGGGCCCGAATCAGAAGGGTGATGTTCACCCATCGAAACCCTGAGCCAACCTCCACATCAGGAAGTTACTTGTATTCCACCAGACGACTGTGTGTTCGCCAAGACATTCGACCAAGAAATGTTCTTTTCGTTGCAAGTTTGCAACAACCACCCGTGTTTACCCTCGTTTTTGACACATGGATTCCATTTTTATCAATTACGACAAGGACTTCCACGTTTTTTTGAAACGAATTTATCAGAAGTTACCAATTCAACATCCCGGAGCCATTCACGGACAATTTCACCGTTTTCACCTCTCAATCACCGGTTGTATACACTTGAGAAATGATCAACGCCCTGATTTTGGCCACCGACAGCGCCCTTCGCACTTTGTGGGCTGAACCACGCGCCAGTCGCCCCAACCCTGCCTCTTCGGTCAGCGAAATTCAGCTCAACGAAGCGGAGCGCCGACAAGCTGGAGCGCTGATGCGCATCAACCATGTGGGCGAGGTCTGCGCCCAGGCTTTGTACACCGGTCAGGCCTTGGCTTGCCGCGAT
>JBIKQY010000007.1:0-22520 GCA_044349465.1 Limnohabitans sp.
CGACCTGAAGAACGTGGCCCCGCACAGCGACATCAGCGTCAAGCTCGTGTCCGAAATCGGCGTCGGCACCATCGCTGCCGGTGTGGCCAAGTGCAAGGCAGACCACGTGGTGATCGCCGGCCACGACGGCGGCACGGGCGCATCGCCTTGGTCGTCCGTCAAGCACGCTGGATCGCCTTGGGAAATCGGTCTGGCTGAAACCCAGCAGACCTTGGTGCTGAACGGCCTGCGTGGTCGCATTCGTGTGC
Source organism: Limnohabitans sp. (assembly GCA_044349465.1). Classification (GTDB taxonomy): domain Bacteria; phylum Pseudomonadota; class Gammaproteobacteria; order Burkholderiales; family Burkholderiaceae_C; genus Limnohabitans_A. The sequence continues at coordinate 249 of JBIKQY010000007.1, forward strand.
AGGCCGATGGCCAGATGAAGACCGGCCGTGACGTCGCCATTGGCGCATTGCTCGGCGCGGACGAGTTCGGCTTTGCCACCGCACCGCTGGTGGTCGAGGGCTGCATCATGATGCGCAAGTGCCACCTGAACACCTGCCCCGTGGGCGTGGCCACGCAAGACCCTACTTTGCGCGCCAAGTTCACCGGCAAGCCTGAGCACGTCGTGAACTACTTCTTCTTCATCGCCGAAGAAGTGCGCCAGATCATGGCCCAGTTGGGCATCGCCAAGTTCGATGACCTGGTGGGCCGCGCCGACCTGCTTGACATGAAGAGCGGTGTGGAGCACTGGAAAGCCAAGGGCCTGGACTTTGGTCGCTTGTTGGCCGTGCCGCAAGCGGCCTCCACCGTGGCCGTGCGGCACGTCGAAACGCAAGACCACGGCTTGGAAAAAGCCCTGGACAACGTGCTGATCGCCAAGAGCCGCGCCGCCATCGACAAGGGCGAAAAAGTGCAGTTCATGGAAGTGGCCCGCAACGTGAACCGCTCGGTCGGTGCCATGTTGTCCGGTGCGGTGACCAAGGTGCACCCCGAAGGCTTGCCTGACGACACCCTGCGCATCCAACTGGAAGGCACAGGCGGACAGTCCTTTGGTGCATTCCTGGCCAAGGGCATCACGCTGTACTTGATTGGTGAGGCCAACGACTACACCGGCAAAGGTTTGTCGGGCGGTCGCATTGTGGTGCGCCCCAGCCTGGAGTTCCGTGGCGTGGCCTCGCAAAACATCATCGTGGGCAACACCGTCATGTACGGCGCGACCACGGGTGAGGCCTTCTTTGCTGGTGTGGCCGGTGAGCGCTTTGCGGTCCGTCTGTCAGGCGCCACCGCCGTGGTGGAAGGCACGGGCGACCACGGTTGCGAATACATGACCGGCGGCACTGTTGCTGTGCTGGGCAAGACCGGCCGCAACTTCGGCGCAGGCATGAGCGGCGGTATCGCTTATGTCTACGACGAAGACGGCGAATTCGCCTCGCGTTGCAACACCGCCATGGTCAGCATGGAAAAAGTGTTGTCTGCGGCTGAGCAAGAAGCGCAAGTGGACCGCAAGGTCTGGCACCGCGACCAGGCCGACGAAGCGCAACTGAAGAAGTTGCTGGAAGAGCACCACAAGTGGACCGGCAGCCAGCGTGCCCGCGAGTTGCTGGACAACTGGGCCACGGTCCGTGCGAAGTTCGTGAAGGTCTTCCCGAACGAATACAAACGCGCCCTCGGCGAGATCAACGCACGCAAAGCGGCGAACGCGGCCAAGGCCGCCAAGCCTGTTGCCGCCTGAGCCGAACGTCAAGATTGAAGGAATAGCATCATGGGAAAAATCACCGGCTTCATGGAGTTTGAGCGCATCGAAGAGGGCTACAAGCCCGTCACCGAGCGCCTCAAAAATTACGGCGAATTTGTGATCGGCTTGACACCCGAGCAGTCCAAAACACAAGCGGCGCGTTGCATGGACTGCGGCACACCGTTTTGCAACAACGGCTGCCCCGTCAACAACATCATTCCGGACTTCAACAACCTGGTGTTTGAAGGCGACTGGAAGAACGCGATCGAGGTGCTGCACAGCACCAACAACTTCCCCGAGTTCACCGGCCGCATCTGCCCCGCACCTTGCGAAGCAGCCTGTGTGGTGAACTTCAACGACGACGCCGTGGGCATCAAGTCGATTGAGCACGCGATCATCGACCGCGCTTGGGCCGAAGGCTGGGTCACGCCCCGCCCCGCCAAAGTCAAGACCGGCAAAACCGTGGCCATCATTGGTGCAGGCCCTGCCGGTTTGGCTGCAGCCCAGCAGTTGGCGCGTGCAGGCCACGACGTGACCTTGTTCGAGAAGAACGACCGCGTGGGCGGCTTGTTGCGCTACGGCATCCCCGACTTCAAGATGGAAAAGACGCACATCGACCGCCGCGTCCAGCAGCTCGAAGCCGAAGGCGTGAAGATCCGCACCAGCGTGCTGGTGGGCGAGTGGCCCAAGGATTCCAAAATCACCAACTGGGCCAAGGAAACCATCAGCGCCGAGCAACTCAAGAAAGACTTTGATGCTGTGCTGTTGACCGGTGGCTCCGAGCAGTCCCGTGACTTGCCCGTGCCTGGCCGCGACCTGGAAGGCATTCACTTTGCGATGGAATTCCTGCCCCAGCAAAACAAGGTCAATGCGGGCGACAAGCTCAAAGGCCAACTGCGCGCTGACGGCAAAAACGTCATCGTGATCGGCGGCGGCGACACCGGCAGCGACTGCGTGGGCACCAGCACACGCCACGGCGCTGTCAGCGTGACCCAGTTCGAGGTGATGCCCGAGCCACCCGAAAAAGAAAACAAGGCGCTGGTCTGGCCCTACTGGCCCATGAAGCTGCGCACCAGCTCCAGCCACGACGAGAGCGCCGAAAAAGGCCTGCTGCAGCGCGAGTTCGCCATTTCCACCAAAGCGTTCATCGGCGAAAAAGGCAAAGTCACCGGATTGACCACGGTGCATGTCGAGTTCAAAGACGGCAAGATGGTCGAAGTGCCCGGCTCCGAGAAGGAATACAAAGCCGACATGGTTTTGCTGGCCATGGGCTTCACCAACCCTGTCGCCACCGTGCTCGACGCCTTTGGCATCGACAAGGACGCCCGTGGCAACGCCAAGGCCAGCACCGACTTCACAGGCGGCTATGCCACCAACGTGAGCAAAGTGTTTGCTGCGGGTGACATGCGCCGGGGTCAGTCCTTGGTGGTTTGGGCGATTCGTGAAGGCCGTCAAGCCGCACGCGCTGTGGACGAGTTCCTGATGGGGCAAAGTGACCTGCCACGTTAAGGCTACCCTGTTCTAGGTAAAATCCCTAGAGCACCAAGGTTTACAAAGCGAATACCTTGGTTCATTAACATCACAATAGCCGGACCCCTCCGGCTTTTGTTTTTCATGAACCCCACGACCACACCACCGCCACTTGTTGAACTGCGCGACCTGACATTCGGGTACGGCGACCGTGTCATCTTGAAGAACCTTAGCTTCCAGGTGCCGCGCGGCAAAGTCACGGCCCTGATGGGCGTGTCTGGGGGCGGCAAGACCACGGTTCTGCGCCTGATTGGCGGGCAAATCCGTGCCAACCGCGGCCAAATGCTGTTTGACGGCCAGGACATTACCCCCATGCGCCAAGACGAGCTTTACGCCGCCCGCCGCCGCATGGGCATGCTGTTCCAGTTCGGGGCTTTGTTCACCGATATGAGCGTGTTCGACAACGTGGCCTTCCCCTTGCGCGAGCACACGGCTTTGTCGGAAGACCTGATCCGCGACATCGTGCTCATGAAGCTGGATGCGGTGGGTTTGCGTGGTGCGCGCGACCTGCGCCCCTCCGAAATATCCGGTGGCATGAGCCGCCGCGTGGCCTTGGCCCGCGCCATTGCGCTGGACCCTGACCTGATCATGTACGACGAGCCTTTTGCAGGCTTGGACCCGATTTCGCTGGGCACGGCGGCGCGCCTGATTCGCCGCCTGAACGACAGCCTGGGCATCACCAGCATCGTGGTGTCGCACGACGTGACCGAAACCTTCGAGATCGCCGACCAAGTGGTGATCCTGGCGCACGGCGGCGTGGCTGCGCAGGGCACCCCGGCCGAGTTGCGCGCCAGCACCGACCCGCTGATCCACCAGTTTGTGCATGCGCTCAGCGATGGCCCCGTGCCCTTCCATTACCCCGCTCCCAAGGCGGCGCAAGACTACGACCGGAGGTCGGCATGAACCCGCTCGACTGGCTCGCCGCCTTGGGCGCGAGCACGCGGCAGATGATGGCCGACTGGGGCTTTGCCGCGCGTTTGTTGTTCAAGCTGCTGGGCATGTCGGGCGCGGCGCTCAAACGCTTTGGCCTGGTGCGCGACCAGATACATTTTTTGGGCAACTATTCGCTGGCCATCATCACCGTGTCGGGCTTGTTTGTGGGCTTTGTGCTGGGATTGCAGGGTTACTACACCTTGCAGCGCTATGGCTCGTCCGAGGCGCTGGGCCTGTTGGTGGCGCTCAGTCTGGTGCGCGAGTTGGGTCCGGTGGTGGCCGCTTTGTTGTTTGCAGGCCGCGCGGGCGCATCGCTCACGGCCGAGATCGGTTTGATGCGCGCTGGCGAACAACTCACGGCACTGGAGATGATGGCCGTGGACCCGGTGCAGCGCATTTTGGCGCCACGCTTTTGGGGCGGCATTATCGCTTTGCCCTTGCTCGCGGCCGTGTTCAGTGCGGTGGGCATTTTGGGCGGCTACGTGGTGGGCGTGTTGCTCATTGGAGTGGACGCGGGTTCTTTCTGGAGCCAGATGCAGGGGGGCGTGGACGTCTTTAAAGACGTGGGCAACGGCATCATCAAGAGCGTGGTGTTCGGTGTGGCCGTGACCTTCATTGCCTTGCTGCAGGGCTATGTGGCCAAGCCCACACCTGAAGGTGTGGCCAGTGCCACGACCCGCAGCGTGGTGGTTTCTTCTTTGTCGGTGTTGGGATTGGATTTCATCCTGACCGCGATGATGTTCAGCATTTGAGGAGGACGGCATGCAACGTTCAAAAAATGATGTGTGGGTGGGTTTGTTTGTGTTGCTCGGCGCTGTCGCCGTGCTGTTTTTGGCGCTCAAGGCGGCCAACTTGCTGACCTGGAGTTTCAGCAAGGACTACGAGGTCACGGCCAAGTTCGACAACATCGGCGGGCTCAAGCCCGGCGCGGCGGTCAAGAGCGCCGGGGTGGTGGTCGGGCGCGTGAAGAAAATCGAATTCGACGGCGAGTCCTTTCAGGCCAAGGTCACGCTGGGCATGCAGACCCAGCACGCCTTTCCGCAAGACAGCTCCCTTAAAATCCTGACCAGTGGTTTGCTGGGTGAGCAGTACCTCGATGTCGCGCCTGGCGCTGACGAGAAAAACCTGGCCACCGGAGACCGCATCGGCTCTACCCAGTCGGCCGTCATCCTGGAAAACCTGATCAGCCAGTTCCTGTTCAGCCAGGCCGAGAAATCCGCTCCCGAAAGTCAAAAACCATGATCTCCTGGATGAAACGCAGTGCATCGCTGGCGCTGCTGGCCGGTGTGCTGGCCTTGCAAGGCTGCGCCACCGTGAAAACCGCCGATGCGCGTGACCCTTGGGAGTCGATGAACCGCAGCGTCTTCCAATTCAACGAGGTGGTGGACAACGTGGCCATCAAGCCCGCAGCACAGCTGTACGTGAAAGTCCTGCCCGGCTTTGTGCGCACAGGTGTGGGCAACTTTTTTGGCAACTTGGGTGATGTTTGGTCCATGGTCAACAGTGGCTTGCAACTCAAGGGGCAGGCCACGGTTGAAACGCTCATGCGCATCAACGTGAACACCTTTTTGGGGTTTGGCGGCTTGCTGGATCTGGCCACCGAAATGCGCTTGGAAAAGCGCAAGGAAGACTTCGGGCAGACCCTGGGTTACTGGGGTGTCAAGCCTGGCCCCTATGTGGTGTTGCCTTTGCTGGGGCCGTCCACGCTGCGTGACACCCTGGCCTTGCCCCTGGACATGCAGGGCGATGTTTCGCGTCAATTTTCAGATGAAGCCACCCGCAATGTCTTGACCGCAACCCGCGTCTTGGACATCCGCTCCGGACTGTTGAAAACGGTGGATGTGGTCAAGGACGCTTCGCTCGATCCTTATTCGTTTGTGCGTGATGGCTTTCTGCAAAAACGCAGCAATGACATTCACGACGGCAACCCGCCCGCCAGTTTTGACTACGGCGATGGCGAGTCCGATCCTAAATAAGCCCGTTACAGTTGTACACACGCACTTTGGCCACAGGCCGTATAGTTATTTCATGTCTAAAACCGATACATCTCTTTTCCTGAACCGCCGCCATGTGCTTGTGGCCGCGTGTACCGCAACCCTTCTGGGGGCTTCAGGCTTGGCCTTGGCCGCCGACGAAGCACCTGAGGCGTTGATCCAGCGCATTACCAACGATACGCTGAACGCCATCAAGGCCGACAAAGCCTTGCGCAACGGCGACATCGGCAAAATCATGCAGCTGGTTGACACGCAGCTGATGCCGCATGTGAACTTTCGCCGCATGACCGCGCTGGCTACTGGCCCGGCTTGGCGCAAAGCCACACCCGAGCAGCAAAAACGCCTGCAAGACGAGTTCAAGGTTTTGCTGGTGCGCACCTACTCGGGAGCACTCAGCCAGATCACCGACCAAGTGGTAGTGGTCAAGCCCCTGCGGGCGGGCCAAGAAGACAAAAACCTGGTGGTCAACACCGAAGTGCGCGGCAAGTCTGACCCGATCCAGTTGGACTACCGACTCGAGAAAACCCCGGGCCAAGGCTCGGGCTGGATGATTTTTGACCTGAACGTGCTGGGCGTGTGGCTGGTCGAAAACTACCGCAACCAGTTCACCAAAGAGATCAATGCAGGTGGCATTGATGCGTTGATTGCCAGCTTGGCCGCACGCAACAAGTCGAACGCCAAAGCTTCTTGATCCCATGGACATGAGCCCTCTGAAATTGCCCACCAGCTTGCTGCACGACCAGGCCGAAGCGTGCCTGGCGCAATGGGTGAAGCAATTGCCGGCGGCCTTGCCGCCATCTGTGGCGCTGGACGCCTCCGGATTGGCAGAGTTTGACTCCTCTGTGCTGGCCGTTTTGCTGGGCTTGCGCCGGGTATTGACTCAAAAAGGCAGTGCGCTGCAGGTCGAGGGCATGACGCCCCGCTTGTGTGAACTGGCAAGTTTGTATGGGGTGATGGACCTGCTCCAGCCCGTGTGAGTGATGGGTTTTCAGGCTTTTTAGGGCTGATCTGCAGCTTGCACACCGGGGTCTGCGGGTCAGCACTTAAAATAGCCATCTCCCATGCCAGCGCTCTCTTTCCAATCCGTCTCCAAAATTTACCCAGCCAAACAGGCGGGCGCAGCCGCGTTCAAAGCACTCGACCAGGTCAGCTTTGATGTGGAGGAGGGCGAATTCTTCGGCCTGCTGGGCCCCAACGGCGCAGGTAAAACCACCCTGATCAGCACTCTGGCGGGTCTGAGCCGCCCCACCACCGGGCGCGTGTTGGTGCATGGCCACGATGTGCAAACCGATTACGCCGCTGCCCGCCGTTTGTTGGGCGTGGTGCCGCAAGAGCTGGTGTTTGACCCGTTTTTCACGGTGCGCGAGTCGCTGCGCATCCAGTCGGGCTATTTCGGGGTTAAGAAAAACGAGGCTTGGATCGACGAACTTCTGGACAGTCTGGGCCTGGCCGACAAAGCAGGCGCCAACATGCGCCAACTCTCGGGCGGCATGAAACGCCGCGTACTGGTGGCGCAAGCCTTGGTGCACAAGCCCCGCGTGATCGTGCTTGACGAGCCCACCGCCGGGGTCGATGTCGAGCTGAGACAGACTCTGTGGGCCTTCATCGCCAAACTCAACAAGCAAGGCCACACCGTTTTGCTCACCACCCATTACTTGGAAGAGGCCGAAGCCTTGTGCGAGCGCATCGCCATGCTCAAGCGCGGGCAGTTGCTGGCTTTGGAGCGCACGTCTGATTTGTTGCGCTCGGCCACCAGCCAGGTGCTGCGCTTCAAACTCGACGGAGACTTGCCCCCCGCCGTGGCGGCCATCGCCCGCGTCACGGGGCGCATCGTGCAGTTGCCGGTGCACAACGCAGCCGAGATCGAAAATTATTTGGCCACCCTGCGCACGGCGGGTCTGGTGGTTGAAGACGTGGAAATCCGCCAAGCCGACCTCGAAGACGTTTTTTTGGAAGTCATGAACCGCAAACAAACCGTCTCGGGAGCTCTGGCGTGACCGGCTGGCAAACCCTGCTCTACAAAGAGGTGCTGCGTTTTTGGAAAGTCGCTTTCCAGACGGTGGGCGCACCCGTGCTCACTTCGGTGCTTTACATGCTGATCTTTGGCCATGTGCTCGAAGACCATGTCAAGGTGTACGACAACGTGCCCTACACCTCCTTTTTGCTGCCGGGCCTGATGATGATGGGCGTGCTGCAAAACGCTTTTGCCAACAGCTCGTCGAGCCTGGTGCAAAGCAAGATCATGGGCAGTTTGGTGTTTTTGTTGCTCACCCCCTTGTCGCACCGCAGCTGGTTTGTGGCCTACGTGGGCTCATCGGTGGTGCGCGGACTGGCCGTGGGCTTGGGCGTGTTTGTCATCACCGGCTGGATGGTCAACATCACCTTCGTCAACCCGCTGTGGATTTTGGCCTTTGCCATCATGGGCGCCGCCATGATGGGTGCGTTGGGCGTGATTGCTGGCCTGTGGGCTGAAAAGTTCGATCAGATGGCCGCCTTTCAGAACTTCATCATCATGCCCATGACCTTTCTGTCGGGCGTGTTCTATTCCATCCATTCGCTCCCGCCGTTTTGGCAAAAGCTCAGCCACCTGAACCCGTTCTTCTACATGATTGACGGTTTCCGTTACGGCTTTTTTGGCCAAAGCGACGTGTCGCCCTGGCTCAGCCTGGCGGTGGTGGGCGCAGCCTTGGCCGCCATCAGCGGTCTGACCCTTCACCTTTTGCGCATCGGCTACAAAATCCGCAGCTGAGAACCCTCATGAACGCACAGCAACTTCAAGACATCATCGCCGCAGGCCTTTCGTGCTCCCACCTCACAGTGGAGGGCGACGGTCGCCATTGGAGCGCTGTGGTCGTGTCCGAAGCCTTTGCCGGCATGCGCCCCATTGCCCGGCACCAACGCGTGTACGCCACCTTGGGCCAGAAAATGCACACCGACGAGGTGCACGCCTTGTCGATGAAAACCTTCACGCCCGCCGAATGGGCTGCGCAAGCGAAATGAATTCAAGGCCTTCGGGCCGCAACGCACCGACCTGACCCATGGACAAACTGAAAATTCGCGGTGGCCACCGCCTGCAAGGCACGCTCGATGTGTCGGGTGCCAAAAACGCCGCTCTGCCCGAGCTGTGCGCCGCTTTGCTGAGCGCCGAGCCTGTCACGCTGGCCAATGTGCCGCGCCTGCAAGACGTCTCGACCATGCTCAAGCTGATCCGCAACATGGGCGTGACGGCCGAGCATCATGAAGACGGCCGCGTCACGCTGGACGCTGGGGCTTTGAACAACCCCGAAGCCCCTTACGAGCTGGTGAAAACCATGCGCGCCTCGGTGCTGGCGCTGGGACCCTTGCTGGCCCGTTTTGGCCACGCCAAAGTATCCCTGCCCGGTGGTTGCGCCATTGGCTCGCGCCCGGTGGACCAGCACATCAAAGGCCTGCAGGCCATGGGTGCCGTCATCACGGTGGACCATGGTTACATGCTGGCCAGTCTGCCTGCTGGCCGCACGCGCCTGAAGGGCGCGCACATCACGACCGACATGGTCACCGTCACAGGCACCGAAAACTTCATGATGGCCGCGGCCCTGGCCGAAGGCGAGACGGTTTTGGAAAACGCCGCGCAAGAGCCTGAAATTCCCGACCTCGCCGAAATGCTCATCAAGATGGGTGCCAAGATCGAAGGCCACGGCACACGCCGCATCCGTATTCAGGGTGTAGACCGCTTGCATGGCGCTCAGCACCAAGTGGTGGCCGACCGCATCGAGGCGGGGACCTTTTTGTGCGCCGTGGCGGCCGCAGGTGGTGATGTGGTGTTGCGCCATGGCCGTGCCGACCACTTGGAAGTGGTCATCGAAAAGCTGCGCGAAGCCGGAGCCATCATCGAAGCCGGTGTTGATTTCATCCGCATCAAAGCCGATGGCCGAATGAAGGCCCAGAGCTTTCGCACCACCGAATACCCGGGTTTTCCGACCGACATGCAGGCGCAGTTCATGGCGCTCAACTGCATCGCGCAAGGTGCGAGCAAAGTGACCGAAACGATTTTTGAAAACCGCTTCATGCACGTCAACGAGCTGGTGCGTCTGGGCGCGCACATCCAGATCGACGGCAAGGTGTCGGTGATCGAGGGCGTTGAAAAGCTGTCCGGTGCCACAGTCATGGCGACCGACCTGCGCGCATCGGCAAGCTTGGTGATTGCCGGCCTCGTGGCCGAAGGCGAAACCATCGTGGACCGCATTTACCACCTGGACCGTGGCTACGACCGCATGGAATTGAAACTGCGCGGCCTGGGGGCCGACATTGAAAGAGTGAAATGATCACGCTCGCCCTGTCCAAAGGACGCATCTTTGACGAAACCCTGCCGCTGCTCAAAGCCGCTGGCATCGAGGTGCTGGAAGACCCCGAAAAATCACGCAAGCTGATTTTGCCCACCAACCAGGCCAATGTGCGGGTGGTGCTGGTGCGCGCCAGCGACGTGCCCACTTATGTGGAATACGGCGGCGCCGATTTGGGTGTCACGGGTTTGGACACGCTGATCGAACACGGTGGCCAGGGCCTGTACCAGCCGCTGGACCTGAACATCGCCAAATGCCGCATGAGCGTGGCCGTGCGTGCCGACTACGACTATGCCAGTGCGGTGCGCACCGGCTCGCGCCTGAAAGTGGCGACAAAGTACACCGCGATTGCCCGCGACTTCTTTGCCACCAAGGGCGTGCACGTCGACATGATCAAGCTCTACGGCAGCATGGAGCTGGCCCCGCTCACGGGCCTGGCCGATGCCATCGTCGACTTGGTGTCGACGGGCAACACGCTCAAAGCCAACCATTTGGTTGAAGTCGAACGCATCATGGACATCAGCTCGCGTTTGGTGGTGAACCAAGCTGCGCTCAAACTCAAGCAAGCACCGATCCGCGCCATCATCGACGCCTTTGCGGGCGCAGTGAAGAAAGACTGAACATGGGACTCCAGGCCAAACCCCTGCAGCTGAACACGGCGGACGCCGGTTTTGAAGCGGCCTTCGCGGCCCGCCTGCATTGGTCTGCCGACACCGATGCTGCCATCGAGCAGCGCGTGGCCGGCATCCTGGCTGACGTGCAAAAGCGTGGTGACGCAGCGGTGCTGGAGTACACCCAGCGCTTTGACGGCCTGCAAGCGCCCGATGTGAAAGCTTTGGAGATATCCCAGGCCGAACTGAAAGCGGCACTCGACAGCCTGCCCGCTGCACAACGCGAAGCCCTGCAAGCCGCCGCCGCCCGGGTGCGCAAGTACCACGAAGCCCAGAAAAAAGCCTCGGGCGAGAGCTGGAGCTACCGCGACGAAGACGGCACGCTGCTCGGCCAGAAGGTCACGCCGCTGGACCGCGTGGGCATTTATGTGCCCGGTGGCAAAGCCGCTTACCCCTCGTCGGTGTTGATGAACGCGATTCCAGCCCATGTGGCCGGGGTACAGGACATCATCATGGTCGTGCCCACGCCCGTGCGCGGCAGCGTGGCCACAGGCGGAACGGGAGAGGCGGCCGCTTCCAGTCGGGGTGAGCGCAATGAGCTCGTGTTGGCTGCAGCCTACGTGGCGGGTGTCACGCGGGCGTTCACGGTGGGCGGTGCGCAAGCCGTGGCGGCGCTGGCCTACGGCACCGCCACCATCCCCAAAGTGGACAAGATCACCGGCCCCGGCAACGCCTATGTGGCCAGCGCCAAAAAGCGCGTGTTTGGCATCGTGGGCATCGACATGATCGCGGGCCCCAGCGAAATTTTGGTTTTGGCCGACGGCACCACGCCCGCCGAATGGGTGGCGATGGATTTGTTCAGCCAGGCCGAGCATGACGAACTGGCGCAAAGCATTTTGCTGTGTCCTGATGCGGCCTACATTTCCGAAGTGCAAGCCGCCATCGACCGCCTGTTGCCCGAGATGCCGCGCCGCGAGATCATCGCCAAGTCACTCAACGACCGGGGCGCTTTGATCCTGACACGCGACATGGCAGAAGCCTGTGCCATCAGCAACCGCATCGCGCCCGAGCACCTGGAGGTGTCGAGCAGCGACCCGCACCGCTGGGAGCAATTGTTGCGCCACGCAGGGGCCATCTTTTTGGGCGCGTTCACCAGCGAATCGCTGGGCGACTACTGCGCTGGCCCGAACCACGTTCTGCCGACCAGCGGCACGGCGCGATTTTCTTCGCCGCTGGGCGTGTACGACTTCCAAAAACGCAGCAGTTTGATTGAGGTTAGCGAAGCCGGTGCCCAGCCGCTGGGTCGCATTGCCGCTGAGCTGGCCTATGGCGAAGGCCTGCAAGCCCACGCCCGCGCCGCCGAATTGCGTTTGAACCCTGTGCCCCCGATGCGAGACCCGAAATGAGCAACGTCAGCCCCCAATTGATGCAACGCATCCGCCAGGACGTGAAGTCCATGCACGCCTACGCCATCCAGGATTCGGTGGGCATGGTCAAGCTCGACGCGATGGAAAACCCACACCGCCTGCCCGCTGAATTGCAAAAGGCTTTGGGCGAACGCCTGGGCGCTTTGGCTTTCAACCGCTACCCCGATGGCCGTGTGAACGACCTGCGCCATGCGCTGGCCAGCTATGCGGGCATGCCCGAAGGCTTCGACATCATGTTGGGCAACGGTTCGGACGAGCTGATCTCTTTGCTGGCCATGGCTTGCGATGTGCCCGGCGCTTCGATCTTGTCGCCTTTGCCCGGCTTTGTCATGTATGCCATGAGCGCCCAGTTGCAAGGCCTGGCCTTCCACGGTGTGCCGCTCACGGCCGACTTTGAGCTTGACGAAGCCGCCATGCTGGCCGCCATTGCCCAGCACAAGCCGTCCATCGTGTACCTGGCTTACCCCAACAACCCCACGGGCAACTTGTGGAACGACGACACGATCGAAAAGATCGTGCTGGCCCAGGGCGCGCAAGGCGGCATGGTGGTCATGGACGAGGCTTACCAGCCCTTTGCCAGCAAAAGCTACATCGACCGCATTGCGCGCCACTCGCATGTCTTGCTCATGCGCACGCTGTCCAAGTTTGGCCTGGCCGGTGTGCGCCTGGGCTACATGATCGGCCCCAAGGCTTTGGTGGCCGAGGTCGACAAAGTGCGCCCGCCCTACAACATCAGCGTGCTCAACTACGAATGCGCCCTGTTCGCGCTGGAGCATGCCGAGGTGTTCGCCGCGCAAGCCAAAGACTTGCGCGAGCAGCGTGCCCGCTTGCTGAGTGAGTTGGCCGCATTGCCCGGCGTACGCCCATTCCCCAGCGAAGCCAACATGGTCCTGGCCCGCGTGCCCGATGCGGCCAAAACCTTTGACGGCCTGAAGGCCCACGGTGTGTTGATCAAGAACATTTCTAAAATGCACCCATTGCTGGACAACTGCTTGCGCCTGACGGTGGGCACTGCTGCAGAAAACGACCAACTCCTTGCTGCTCTGAAAGTCTCCTTATGAACCGCACAGCAAACGTGACCCGCAAGACGGCCGAGACGAACATACGCGTCGCCATCAACTTGGACGGTACAGGCCAAGCCAAGCTGGCCAGCGGCATTGGTTTTCTGGACCACATGCTCGACCAGATCGCGCGCCATGGCTTGATCGACTTGGACATCGCTTGCGAAGGCGACTTGCACATCGACGGCCACCACACCGTGGAAGACATTGGCATCACTTTGGGCCAAGCTTTCGCGCAAGCCATTGGCGACAAAAAAGGCATTCGCCGTTATGGCCACGCTTATGTGCCGCTCGACGAAGCCTTGAGCCGCGTGGTGGTGGACTTTTCCGGTCGCCCCGGTTTGCACATGGACGTGAACTTCACTTCTGGCTCTTTGGGTACGCTTGACACCCAGTTGATTTACGAATTTTTCCAGGGCTTTGTGAACCACGCGCTGTGCACGCTGCACATCGACAACCTCAAGGGTGTGAATGCGCACCACCAGTGCGAGACCATCTTCAAGGCCTTTGCCCGCGCCATTCGCGCGGCGCTCGAACTCGACCCCCGCTCGGCAGGTGTGATCCCTTCCACCAAAGGCAGCCTCTGACATGAGCGTCAATCGCGTTGCAGTGGTGGACTACGGCATGGGCAACCTGCGCAGTGTGGCGCAGGCGGTGATCCATGCGGCCTCCAGCGTGGACCATGCCGAGGTCACCGTCACATCTGACCCGCAAGTGGTGCGCGACGCGCATCGCGTGGTCTTGCCAGGGCAGGGCGCCATGCCCGACTGCATGCGCGAATTGCGCGAGTCGGGCCTTCTGGACGCCGTGCTTGAAGCTGCTGCCAGCAAACCCCTGTTTGGCGTGTGTGTGGGCATGCAAATGTTGCTGGACCACAGCGACGAGGGCAACACGCCGGGCTTGGGTTTGATCCCCGGTCGCGTCGTCAAGTTCGAGCTGGCGGGTCAAATCCAGCCCGACGGTACCCGCTACAAAGTGCCGCAGATGGGTTGGAATCAGGTTTGGCAAGCCACGCCTGCCCACCCGCTGTGGCAAGGCATTGACGACGGCAGCTGGTATTATTTTGTGCACAGCTTCTACACCCAGGTCGCCAACCCGGCGCACGCTGCAGCCGAAACCGATTACGGTGGCCGCTTCGCCTGTGCCATTGCCCGTGACAATATTTTCGCCACCCAGTTTCACCCCGAAAAAAGCGCGGCGCAGGGCTTGGCCTTGTTCCGCAATTTCCTCCACTGGCAGCCTTGAGAAGTTTTCACTGCCGTTTTGCTTCCTTCACCTGTTTTTAATTCGCCATGATTCTGATCCCCGCCATTGACCTCAAAGACGGCCACTGCGTTCGCCTCAAGCAGGGCGATATGGACCAAGCCACGACCTTCGGGGAAGACCCCGCCGCCATGGCCCGCACCTGGCTCGAAAAAGGCGCACGCCGCTTGCACCTGGTGGATCTGAACGGCGCTTTCGCCGGCAAGCCGCAAAATTTCGGCGCCATCAAGTCCATCCTCAAGGCCGTGGGCGACGACATTCCGGTGCAGTTGGGCGGCGGCATCCGCGATCTGGACACGATCGAAAAATACATCGACAGCGGCCTGCGTTACGTCATCATCGGCACCGCCGCTGTCAAGAACCCCGGCTTCTTGAAAGACGCCTGCACCGCCTTTGGCGGCCACATCATCGTCGGGCTGGACGCCAAAGACGGCAAAGTCGCCACCGACGGCTGGAGCAAGCTGACAGGCCACGAAGTGGTGGACCTGGCCAAGAAGTTCGAAGACTGGGGCGTCGAGTCCATCATCTACACCGATATTGGCCGCGACGGCATGCTCAGTGGCATCAACATCGATGCCACCGTCAAGCTGGCGCAAGCCCTCACCATCCCCGTGATCGCCTCGGGCGGCCTGTCCAACATGGCCGACATCGAGCAGCTGTGCGCGGTGGAGGGCGAAGGCGTCGAAGGCGTGATCTGTGGCCGTGCGGTTTATTCTGGCGACCTGGACTTCGCGCTGGCGCAGCAACGCGCCGACGAACTCAACGGTTGAACCCCATGACTGCGCAGGCCACGGGCCGCAAGACCACCTTCGCGGGCCTGCCCGCCGTCGAGCTGGCCTTGCCCCAGGGCGACACGCTGCGGGTCATGCTGCACGGCGCGCATGTGCTGTCTTGGGTGTCGGGCGGGCAAGAGCGCCTGTACCTCAGCCCGAAAAGCACCATGGACGGCCAAGCCGCCATTCGCGGCGGTGTGCCCGTGTGCTTTCCGCAGTTCAACCAACGCGGCCCCATGGCCGACCGTTTGTCCAAACACGGCTTTGCCCGCAACGTGGCCTGGTTGGCCGATGCGCCCGAACTGGGTGCCGAGCATGCCCGCCTCACGCTGCGCCTGAACGACAACGACCAAACCCGCGCCTGGTGGCCTCAAGCCTTTGCCTTGGCGCTGCACATCGACCTGAGCCCTGGTGCTGTGCAACTGACGCTGGACGTGCACAACACAGACACCCAAGCGCTGGCGTTCTCTGGCGCATTGCACACCTATTTGGCCGTGCCCGACGTGACGCAGGCCGAGCTGCAGGGCCTGGGCGGTCAGCCCGAGTGGGATTCGCTCACCGACACCTACGCGGAAGGGGCCGACACGATCCGTTTTGCCGCCGAATTTGACCGCGTCTACGAAGCCGGGCCACAGCCCATAACGCTGAACGATACCTTGCAGATCAGCCAAAGCCCCAGCTGGGCCAACACCGTGGTCTGGAACCCCGCGCAAGACCTGTGCAAGCGCCTGGCCGACATGCCCGACGACGGCTGGCGGCACATGCTGTGCGTCGAAGCCGCGCAGGTGTATGCGCCCATCACCCTGCCTGCGGGCGGGCGATGGGCAGGCTGGCAGCGCTTGCAAGTGCTGAAACCCTAAAACCCTGAACCCATTCAACAAGAGAAGTCTCCATGCTCGCCAAACGCATCATTCCTTGCCTCGACGTGACCGGTGGTCGCGTGGTCAAGGGCGTCAACTTTGTCGAACTGCGCGACGCCGGAGACCCGGTCGAAATCGCGGCCCGCTACAACGAGCAGGGCGCTGACGAACTCACGTTTTTGGACATCACCGCCACCAGCGATGGCCGTGACGTGATCCTGCACATCATCGAAGCCGTGGCCAGCCAGGTCTTCATTCCGCTCACCGTGGGCGGCGGTGTGCGCACCGTGGAAGACGTGCGCCGCTTGCTCAACGCCGGTGCCGATAAAACCAGCTTCAACTCGGCCGCCATTGCCAACCCGCAAGTCATCCGCGAAGCGTCTGCCAAATACGGCGCGCAATGCATCGTGGTCGCCATCGACGCCAAGCGCCGCAGCGCAGAGGACGAACAGCGCATCGGCACCCACGGTCTGCCCATGGGCCCCGGCTGGGACGTGTACAGCCACGGTGGCCGCAAAAACGTGGGCCTGGACGCGGTGGCCTGGGCCACGCAAATGGCCGAATACGGCGCGGGCGAAATCCTGCTCACCAGCATGGACCGCGACGGCACCAAAAGCGGCTTTGACCTGCAACTGACCCGCGCCGTGAGCGACGCGGTGAGCGTGCCCGTGATCGCATCAGGCGGCGTGGGCAACCTTGACCACCTGGCTGATGGCGTGAGCATCGGCGGTGCGGATGCGGTGCTTGCGGCGAGCATCTTCCACTACGGTGAATACACCGTGCAGCAAGCCAAAGAGCGGATGCGGGAGCGGGGCATTCCTGTGCGCTTATGAGTTCTGCTCAGACTTGAAGCAATGAATCCAAAGGGCTGGCGGTAGCCACCCGCCAGCAGTGCGGTCACCTCTCCATTTGTGCCAATAGGCCAGCTGTCTCGTCCTTGATCAGCACCGCCGGAATGCCCTTGGTTGTGCGAGGTCGATATCTTGCGTTCATTGGCCAGCAAGGATAAAAACGCTACGACATCGGCCACACCCAACTCGTGCGGGTGACGCATGCCGCCTGACTGCGTGGCGCTTTGGAAGATGAAAAATCGAATCCAATAGAGGTAATCATTCTCGGTTTTGAGGCTATAGTGCATATAACTAACCCGCTCGCGCACCTGATCTAGCAAGCGGATGGACAGCAAGGAAGGGGCACCCGGTTTCATGGCAAATTTATACCTGTACAAAATCACGGTATATGAACCCGCAAGCCAAGGCGCAAGCGGCTTGCAGCCAATTTATCTGAAAGATGTATCGACACGGCCCGGATGTATCCACCGGGTTTTGCGGTCTACATTACGTTAGGTTCCACAATGTGCACCCGTTGCTCGCGGCCATGACTGCATATGCTCGACAAAGTACTTGATATCCTCGCCCCAGGTTGGGTGGGCTCGTTGATCGGGATCGTCGGCATTGCAGCCGCGGTAGTCACCTACCTACTAACTCGCCAGCGCACCCTTTTGTCTTACCGTGTGCGAGGCGTTCTGCTTCTCGGTCATGCCGAAGCCAAGCTTCCCCCTGGCGTCACGGTTCAGTATCACGGGACCGAGATTCCACGCCTCACTCGTTCGGTAGTCGTTCTCTGGAACGACGGAGAGAAGACAGTTCAAGGAACGGACATTGTCGAAAGCGACCCGCTTCGAATCGCCATTGACGACGACTGTCAGGTTGTAGCGTGCACCCTACTCAAAACATCGCGGCCGGCCATTCGAGCCGATGTCGCGCTCAGTAGCGGCCCTAGACCAAACATCATCCTTAACTTTGACTTTCTCGATTCCACTGATGGTCTCGTAGTTGAGGTGCTTCACACAGGCAAGGTTCGCTACCCTACCGTTGTCGGTACCGTGAGAGGCCTACCACACGGCGTCCGCAATCGAGGACGAGTGCTTTCCCAAAGAGCGCCAACACTTCAGGTGCGAACGAACCGAACGCGACGGGCACTTGCCATTGCAGTGTTATTGATCGGCTTTGCCTTCGCTATTGGAGGCTTCTTCGCAACAACCGCGATCGAACCGCTGAATTCAACCAATTCCACCGTTGCACGCTACGCGCTTGTGTTTGCGGGTGCGTCGTACTCGGGGCTTGGCCTGCTATTTCTTTGGCTAATCCGCAAACGG
This sequence comes from Limnohabitans sp., assembly GCA_044349465.1. Lineage (GTDB taxonomy): Bacteria > Pseudomonadota > Gammaproteobacteria > Burkholderiales > Burkholderiaceae_C > Limnohabitans_A. Next base: position 18,494 of record JBIKQY010000007.1, read on the forward strand.
TACCCAAAGGCACTTCATACTGAAGAGCTTGAATGATTCCTCCGCAGTGGAACCTAACCCCTTGCTCAAGCTGACCCGCTACGGCAGGCTTTGTAAGCCCGGTCCGCGCCAGTCGTACTATCGTCGCGCACCGGGCTTACAAACCCTGCCTACGCGGGCAGCTTAGCTAAAACGTTGGGCCGCACAAACCATGTTCTCACAGCACCTTAAATCCAATGCAAATTGAACACCGAATCGCAGTGGCCGCCTCGCCGGAGGTGATTTTTGAAATCTATGCAGATGTCGAGAACTGGCCGACTTGGGATCCAGACACAAAGCGAGCCAATATTGATGGTCCGTTCCAAGTTGGAAGCCGTGGCCGTCTCACTCCTACTAAGGGCAACACGGTTCCTATGGTCCTCACGCAAGTCGTGCCCGCCAGGTGCTTCACCGTTGAGTCGAGGATTCCTCTGTTTCGTCTGCTATTCGAGCATGAACTTGTCCCGGTGCCGGGTGCCACGGAGGTGGTTCACCGAGTTACTTTTTCTGGGCTGCTATCCATTGTGCTGGGCCCAATGCTTGCGAAACAACTCAATTCAGGTCTGCCAGTCACGCTCCGAAACCTGAGGGCACTTGCAGAGGCTCGAAGTGCAGCCCAGCCCATCATTCCGCCTGAAGCTGCGTGATGGAGCCGCATAGTGCAGGTGAATTTAGCCGTTAGGCCCCACAAACCGACCCAACGTCAAACTCGACGCCAACGCCCATGAGCATCATCAACGTACGTCAGGCCGTTTTTTCAGACCTCGAAGCGATCGCGGATCTATTCAATCAGTACCGAGTGTTTCAAGGGAAGGCCAGCGACCTTCCAGCCGCAGCAGCCTTCCTTCAAGCACGGTTCGATCATGGCGAGTCTGTAGTCTTCTTGGCATCAGAAGCTGCTAATCCTGTCGGATTCGCACAGCTCTACCCCATCTATTCCTCTACGGCTCTCGCCAGAGTCTTCATTCTGAACGACCTGTACGTCCATGAGCGTGGTCGCCGCAAAGGGGTGGGCTCGCAGTTGCTCTCAGCTGTCGAGAGCTATGCCTGGAGCCAAGGCGCAGCCCGCGTCACTTTGAACGTTGCCATCGAGAACACTACGGGTCAAGCTCTTTACGAAGCTCAAGGCTGGCGTAAGGACTCACAGTTCTTTATGTATCACCGGTTCCCGACCGGCAGTTGAGCCATGGTGCATCGTGTGGGGCAACCCCTACCTCAAGCCGAGCGCCTCTCATCTCAAACGTTAGGCTACATGTCTGGACCTCATTTGCGCCAAGCCACCGCTGCCGACATCCCCGGCATTTGGGAGGTGCGCTACTCAGTGACCGAGAACACCCTGACGCCCGGCCGCATCTCAGATGAAGAGGTCAGAGAGTCGATTGAAGACACAGGCTGCGGGTGGGTCATCGAAGAAGCTGGAAGGATTGAGGCATTCGCCGTAGGCATCGCCAAGACTGGCAATGTCTGGGCGCTGTTCGTCAGGCCAGATGCACAAGGCCGAGGCCATGGAACCCGGTTGCATGCCTCAATGATCGAGTGGTTTCGCAAGCAACCCATCGACAGGCTCTGGCTCTCGACAGGCACAACCACCAAAGCCAGAGCGTTCTACGACAAGAACGGATGGGAGTGCGTCGGTCCTTACGGTAATGACGAGGTCAGGTATGAACGGGCGAATGCAGCCTAACGAGTAAGGATAGGTCGCGCGAAGCCGCGACCTGATCCGTTTGTTGGACGAGCCCGGTTCTGGGCGGTGGTTTGAGCCCTACAGAAAACATCTTTTTTGTCTTGCCTGTGCGATTGAGCATTCACATGGCTCAAGCGATCTGACGGCAGCGCGCCTTGTGCCATTGCGGCACTTTTGGGCCCTGTGTGGCTGTTTTTGGTCGAGCACATGCTCAGTGCTTTTGGGGCACTGTTGCGCGATCCTCAAGCTGAGATCGGGATTGTTACTGGTTCGTTGTGGCCTGACTGTGTTGCGGTGGCGGCGCATTGGTCGATGGCAAGATTCGGCGGCGCAGCACCCTCATGGCACCGGCGCAGCACGCGCACGCCCATTGCGCACGAGGCGTGGTCTGAGATGTCGCTGATGGGGTTGCGATGCCACTTGGGCGCTTGAACACCAGCAACTTCAGCAAGGCGATCAGCCTTTTGCTGCTCAATGCGCCCTTGACTTATCGTACCGATAGGCGTACGCTTTATGTCATTGGAGTTCATCATGCAAACACTCACCGCCAGCGAAGCGCGTGCCAACCTCTACCGCCTCATGGATCAGACGGCTGAGTCACACCAGCCCATCACCATCGCCGGCAAGCGCCACGATGCTGTGCTTCTGTCAGCAGAGGACTGGCAGGCGATCCAAGAAACGCTTTATCTGCTCTCCGTGCCAGGCATGCGTGAGTCGATCAAAGAGGGCATGGCCCAAGCACCGGACACATGCGCCAAGGAGCTCGACTGGTGAGCTGGGAAGTCCTGTACGGCAAGCACGCACAAAAAGACGCGCAGAAACTGTCAGCCAGCGGGTTGAAGGGCAAAGCCCAAGAACTGCTGGCCATCATCAAAGAAAACCCATTTCAAAATCCACCACCGTATGAAAAGCTCATAGGCGATCTGTCGGGCGCATATTCAAGGCGAATCAATATTCAGCATCGCCTTGTGTACGAAATACTTCAAGAGCAAAAAATCGTCAAAGTTCTTCGGATGTGGTCGCACTATGAATAGGTGGCGCAAAGGTTTAAATCGCACCGGATTTTGTGGAAGCAGCTTGGATGTTGTCGACGAATCCGCTAGAGTCGATGGCACCTACCGTTGTACGCGATGGACCTTACCGTTTGTTCTTCTTCTCCCGAGAAGAGCCACGCTTCCACGTCCATGTCGCACATCCAGATGGAGAGGCCAAGTTCTGGCTGACCCCCGTTGTTCACTTGGCGACATCCACGGGCCTGTCACCCCGCCAGATCACTGACGCGCAAGGCGTTGTTCAAGCACACATGAAGGAAATCGAAGATGCATGGAACCATCACTTCGGCGGCTGAGGTCACCAACATATCTCGCCATGGCTTCTGGATGCTCCTTGGCGACGAGGAGTTGCTGTTGTCCTATGAGCAATTCCCCTGGTTTAAACAAGCCACGGTGGCGCAAATCACCCACGTTGAGCGTCCTACTCCAGATCACCTCTATTGGCCGAGCCTGGACATTGACCTTTCCGTTAGCGCTATTCGCAGGCCCCAAGATTTTCCGCTCATGTCGCGCAGCTGATTGTGCAACCGTTGCCGAAATCCCTTCCCCTCGGGCAGGATGTGATGGCCAGATCACATTTGCCTGAGGAGTGTTTTTCTCGCGAACATGACCTTGATGGCTTCATCCAGTGTTTTTTGTCTCGGGCGTGCAGTTTTTTGGCCAGCCGGTTGAACGATGGCGAGGCGCTGATTTGCAGCTTCAGCCAGACTCATAAGGCGCAGCCAGTCCGGCTTTGACTTCTTCGCGCGAGAGCATGGTGTCTTGGATCAGCCGCAAAGGCATGTCCGGGTTGTCGATTACGGCTTTGCCGATGCGTGCCCAGTACTCGATTTGCCGTGGCACAGAGCGGTGCTCGGCGGCGGCGTAGGGTTTGGCGGCTTCGACCAATTCGTCAGACAGTTTCATTGCAACAGCCATGGGGGTTTTCCTTGATGTGGTTGTATTTTGCAAGCTATGAATGTTTATTGCAGCCTGAATTCAAGCGAAAACGCTTCTTCAGCTCCGCCGACGAGAAGGGTCATGAGCTGATATAGTTGTACCAATAAATGTACAGGAGCGCCACCATGGATGCCATGACTTACAGCACCGCACGCGCCAATCTGGCGGGCGTGATGAACCGTGTGTGCGAGGACCACGAGCCCCTGATCATCACCCGCAATGGGGATCAATCGGTGGTGATGCTTTCGCTTGAAGATTACAAAGCGCTTGAAGAGACGGCCTATCTCTTGCGCACGCCTGCCAATGCACGGCGTTTGCTGGCGGCGGTGGGGCA
>JBIKQY010000113.1:0-7361 GCA_044349465.1 Limnohabitans sp.
GGGTTGGACCAGGTTGTTTTCCAGATAGGTGTTGCGCAAGTACCAGGCATAAAAAGGCCCCGGCAAATTGGTCGAATCACTGTTCCAGTACAGCAAGTCAAACGGCGGCGGTGTCTCACCCTTGAGGTAGTTGCCCACCACATAGTTCCAGACCAGGTCGTTGGGGCGCAAAAAGCTGAAGGTGGAGGCCAGGTCCTGGCCCTTGAGCAAACCGCCCTGGCCCATTTGCTGCTCACGAAATTTGACGAAGTTCTCGTCAATGAACACGTCCAGAATGCCGGTGTCGGTGAAGTTGATCAGCGTGGTGAGGAAGGTGGCGCTGGCCACTGGCTTGTCGCCACGCGCAGCCAGCACGGCCAGCGCGGTGGACAAAATGGTGCCGCCCACGCAAAAACCCAGGGCGTTGATCTTGGGTGCGCCGGTGATGGCCTGCACGGTGTGAATCGCCTCGATCGCAGCGTGCTCGATGTAGTCGTCCCAGGTCTTTTGCGCCATCGACTCGTCAGGGTTGCGCCAGCTCACCACAAAAGTGCGGTGGCCCTGGCTCACGGCATAACGGATCAGCGAGTTTTCAGGCTGCAGGTCGAGGATGTAAAACTTGTTGATGCACGGGGGCACCAGCAAAAACGGCTTTTCATAGACCTTGGCCGTGAGGGGCTTGTATTCGATGAGCTGGAAAAATTCGTTCTCAAAAACCACCGCGCCTTCGGTGGTGGCGACGTTTTTGCCCACTTCAAACAGGCTTTCGTCCGTCATCGAAACGTGGCCTTGCTGCATGTCGTGCATCAGGTTTTGCACGCCTTTGGCGATGCTCTCGCCTTGGGTGTCAATGGCTTTCTTTTGCGCCTCGGCGTTGAAGGCCAAAAAATTGCTGGGCGCGGCAGCTGCCACCCATTGCTCAATGGCAAATCGGATGCGGGTGCGGGTTTTCTCGTCGGCTTCCACCGCATCGGCCAGGCCCATCAGGGTGCGGGCATTGAGCAAATAGGTGGCGGCATTAAAAGCAGCCACTGGGTTGGAAGCCCAAGCCTCACCCGAAAAACGGCGGTCCTTCACTTGCAGGCTGTTTTGTAGGCTCTGGTTCCACAAATCCGAAGCGTCTTTGAAATACTGGCCTTGCAGGTTTTGCAACTTTTCAGGCGAGAATTTCAGGCTTGGCGCGGGGGCATCCGCCGTTGGTTTCAGACCGCCCAGGTCAATGGTCTGAAAATGCTGCATGGCCTGACCCCAGCTTTTGCTCAGGTTCTGTTGAAACCCATCGGTCATTTGGGCCCAAAAATCTGGCGCGGACGTGCTCATCGTTTGTCTCCTGAATCCATTGTTTTTTTCAAATCCCTTGTTCCGAGTATCTTTCAGTTTGTTGTCACCTAAATTACAAGGGCCAAAAAATTATGTATCTGATCGTGATCGCCTGGCTCTATGTCACCTTGCTCATGGCTCTGGCCGAAGCCTTTAGTACGCAAGGCAGTGTACTGGGGGCCATCATCACCTTTGTGTTCTATGGCTTGTTACCCATGGCCTTGGTGGTTTACCTGATGGGCACGCCCCTGCGTCGCAAGGCCATTCGCCGACAGGACGAACAGGCCAGGCAAGAGTTTCTTTCAAGCCAGACCGACTCAGCGGTCCAGCCAGATGCAGGCCGCCATGCGGCCGCTTTGCCCGAGGCTTCGACCATCCCTGCGGTGAGAAAAGAAGAGCGCTGAATTTGACACTGTGCACCAAGGCTGGCTGCTGTCGTTGCCCAACACGCGTGTAAGGCCCAAGGCCTGCAAACGCACCCGGGCCAGACCCGCCAGATCGGCCATGAATTTGCCGTGGGCGGTAGGCCGGAACAGCGCCTGCACTTGCGCCGATCCATCATCGAAAGCAGCCCGCACTTCTGGCCCCACTTCAAAAGCCTGCGGCCCAATGCAAGGCCCGAGCCACGCCAGCACGTCCGACACATCGACCCCCGCACGCTTCAAGTCGGCCCACAGGCTCTCCAGCACGCCCTGCCCTTTTGGCGAGGCGTCCATCCCCGGCCCCGCCAGCCCACGCCAGCCCGCATGGGCGGCAGCCACCCACCGTCCGGCTGCATCCGCCAGCAAGACCGGCAAACAATCGGCCACCATGATGGTGCAGGCCACACCCGGATCTTGGCTCCAGCAGGCATCGGCCACCTGGCCCTGCGGCGTGGTCGCGTTCAGCTGCACACTGGCCACCCCGTGCACTTGTTGCAAAAAAACGGGACGCTGCCCGATCTGCGCCGCCAGGCGCTCGCGGTTGGTCTGCACGTCGGTCGCCCGGTCGCCCACATGGTCACCCAGGTTCATGCTGTCCCAGGGCGCGGCAGACACCCCGCCATGGCGGCTGGTCATGAGCGCACGCACGCGTGTGTGGGTCGGCCAATCGGGTTCAATCCAGTGAGTGGGCAGGTTTTGCATCGTCAAAATCATAGCGCCGCGCCGCGCCCTAGCTTTTATTGTGTAATTGCGTCATGACAAGCGAAGCCGAAGCGCATTCCCATGCACCCGAACTGCCCTGGATTGTGGAGGGCCAGGCCCTTCCCCCGGTGAGCTGGGCATGGGGGGCCTCAACACCCGCACCGGGCCTGTTAGCCGCCAGCAGCGATGTGTCGGCTCAGCGATTGATGGACGCTTATGCCGAAGGCGTTTTCCCTTGGTTCAACGTGGGCCAACCGGTGCTGTGGTGGAGCCCGGACCCCCGCATGGTGCTTCAAACGCGCGATTTTCGCTTTCGCCGATCACTGCAGCAAAGCCTCAAACGCTGGAGCATGAACCCCGAATTTGAGCTGTGCTTTGACCGGGATTTTGCCCAAGTCATCCGCCGCTGCGCCACATCGCCCCGCGCAGGTCAAAAGGGCACCTGGATCGTGCCCCAGATGGTCACCGCTTACGAAGACCTGCACCGTCTAGGCCTGGCCCACAGCTGTGAGTTGCGCATCCGGGGTGAACTCGTTGCAGGCCTGTACTTTGTGGCCTTGGGCCGCGCTGTTTTTGGCGAGTCCATGTTCACCACCGTCACCGATGGCTCCAAAATGGCACTGGCTTGCCTGGTCAGCGTTTGCTTGCAACACGGCATCCCCGCCATTGACTGCCAACAAAACACCCGGCACCTGGCCTCATTGGGCGCCCGCGAAATTCCCCGCAGCGACTTTTTGCGGGGCGTGCACGCAGGCCGCGAACAAGCCCCCATTGACTGGGCCCATCAGTCCTTCAGCTGGCCCGCTTTGACGTCCTGGGTGGCCCCGCAATGAGCCAGCTCAAAGAACTTCCGCTGCAGGCCCTGCAGTTTTACGCGACCGCCCCTTACGCGTGCAGTTATCTGCCCGATCGCTCCGCCCGTTCACAGGTGGCCACCCCCAGCCACCTTATCCACAACGAGGTGTATGCGGACTTGGTGGAGCAGGGCTTTCGGCGCAGCGGCCTGTTCACTTACCGCCCCTACTGTGATGGCTGCCAAGCCTGCCAGCCTTTGCGCGTGCAGGTCGACGCATTCAAACCCGACCGCAGTCAGCGCCGTGCTTGGCAGGCCCATCGCGAATTGCGCGTGCGTGTGCTCGACTTGCAATACGACCCTGAGCATTACGCTCTGTATTTGCGCTACCAAAACACGCGTCATCCGGGTGGCGGCATGGACCACGACAGTGTGGACCAATACACGCAGTTCCTGCTGCAAAGCCGTGTCAACTCGCGCATTGTGGAATTCAGAACTCCAAGCGTTGGCGAAGAGCTCGGTGAATTGAAAATGGTCAGCATCGTCGACGTGCTCAACCATGGCTTGTCGGCGGTTTACACCTTTTATGAACCCGATGAAACGGCCAGCTTTGGCACCTACGGGGTGCTCTGGCAGATCCAGCAAGCAGCCCAACTCGGTCTGCCCTATGTTTACTTGGGCTATTGGATCGATGGCAGCCCCAAGATGAATTACAAATCACGCTTCAAGCCCTGCGAACTTCGGGTTCAAGGGCGCTGGCAGCCTTTTGACTGAGGCACCATTTTGCCCACAGAAACAGGCCAGCCACTGAGTCATCGCCACTGGGCAGTCCGCTTCCGTTTCACTGTGTAAAATGAAACGACTTGGCAGTACACGATGAAAAAAGACCCCGCACTCACGTCCACGCCCACCATCCAGGTGATTGAACGCATGTTTACCCTGATCGATGTGCTGGCGTCCCGCGAAGAAGCCATCTCGCTCAAAGAGATCAGCCAAAAAACCGGGCTGCACCCCTCTACAGCGCACCGCATCCTGAACGACCTGGCCACCGGCCGCTTTGTGGACCGCCCGGAGGCGGGCAACTACCGCTTGGGCATGCGTTTGTTGGAATTGGGCAACCTGGTCAAGGGCCGGCTCAACGTGCGTGATGCGGCCTTGGCGCCCATGCGTGATCTGCACAAACTCATTCAGCAACCGGTCAACTTGAGCATGCGACAGGGCGACGAAATCGTCTACATCGAACGCGCCTACAGCGAACGCTCTGGCATGCAGGTGGTTCGCGCCATTGGCGGGCGTGCGCCTTTGCACTTGACCTCGGTGGGCAAGTTGTTTCTCGCCGCTGATGACCCCCTGCGCGTGCGCACTTACGCCACGCGCACAGGGCTGGCAGGTCAAACACGCAACAGCATCACGCAATTGCAAGTGCTGGAAAGAGAACTCTCGCGCGTCAACCAATCGGGTTTTGCGCGTGACAACGAAGAGTTGGAATTGGGGGTGCGCTGCATCGCCGCAGGCATCTACGACGATCAGGGCAAGTTGCTGGCCGGCTTGTCCATCTCGGCCCCAGCCGATCGACTGGATGAAAGCTGGCTGCCCAAATTGCAGGAAACCGCCAAAGCGATTTCAGAAACCCTGGGCCACAACGAGGTGCGCTGAGAGCCTGAAGCCTAAAGCCTTGAGAGCCGTCTCAGCCCGGCATTTGAGTCATTGTTTCAAAAGAACGGTTGTCCATGGACGACTTTTGCTCCAACCATTTGCGCACGCGTTCGGCATCGCCCATGCGACTGAATTTACCCGTTGAATCCAGAAAAACCATGATCAAATTGCGGCCCGCCACTTGGGCTTGCATGACCAGACAACGTCCAGCCTCTGAGATGTAACCGGTTTTTTGCAGGCCAATGTCCCACTGAGGACTTTTCACCAAGCCGTTGGTGTTGTTGTATTGCAGTGTTCTGCTGCCCACCGCGACCTCACGACCGTGCGAAGTCGACAACTCACGCAGCATGGGCTCGTTGTAGGCTTTGGCAGCCAAAACGGCCAAATCACTGGCGCTGGACTGGTTTTGGCTGGAAAGACCTGTCGGCTCCACATAACGCGTGTCTTTCATGCCCAAAGCCCTGGCACGCTGGTTCATGCGGCTGACGAACACGTCCATGCCGCCCGGAAAAGTACGCCCCAGTGCATGCGCTGCGCGGTTTTCGCTGGACATCAAGGACAAGTGCATCAAGTCACCACGGCTGAGCTCTGTGCCTACAGCCAAGCGGGAAGAGCTCCCTTTTTCGGTGTCCACATCGGCCTGGGTAATGCGGATGCGCTCATCCATGGGCAAATTGGTTTCGGCGATGATCAGGCCCGTCATCAGCTTGGTCAATGAGGCAATGGGCAACACAGCATGGTCATTTTTGCTGTACAGGACTTCCTGAGTCTCTTGATCTACCACCAATGCCACGCTGGAGTGCAGACCCAAGGCATCTGAGGTGGCATGCAGGCCTGCCATTTGACCGAAAGATGCACGAATGGGGCGCGCATTTTGGCTTGCATTGAAAGATCTTGCATTGCGAGTAGCTTTGGCCGTTTGTGCTTTACGGCCAGAGGACTTGGCCGTTTGATTTTTTCGGGCTGTTGAGTTTTTGGCGTTTTGCGCTTTGCGCGGTCCTACCGACTTTTCTGCATTCTTTTTGTTGCCTTGTGCTTTTGAAGGCACCTGTTTGCCATTTTGCGCATAAGCCAAACTCAACTGCCCGGACACGATCGTGATCAGACCGACAGTGAATGCCAAAACAGCCATGCGCAACCAGGATTTGGGCGATGGAAAAATAGAGAAGGTTTTCAACGGCATGTCCTGACGATCGGATTTGGCAAAATGTGTATCAGAGTGTATCCAAATAAAAAAAGTCGCGCAAGAACAATGACTTACGCGACTTTTATAAAGCAATTAATTACTTATTTGGTACTCATTTTACCCTTGTGCAGCCACCCGATCGGCTTTGCTTTGCAATTTATTGAGGGCGCTCAGATAGGCCTTGGCCGAGGCCACAACGATATCCGGGTCAGAACCAACCCCGTTGACCACGCGACCGCTGTTTTGCAAACGGACCGTCACTTCGCCCTGGCTTTCGGTCGAACCGCTGATGGCGTTGACCGAATACAGCACCATCTCGGCACCGCTCTTGATGTGTGACTCAATGGCTTTGAGCGAGGCGTCCACCGGTCCATTGCCGTCAGACTGGGTTTGCACCTCTTTGCCGGCCACCGTGAAGACCACCGAAGCGTGGGGCCGCTCGCCAGTCTCACTGTGCTGCGACATGGAGACAAAGCCGTATTGCTCTTTTTCGGTGCTGACACTTTCGTCACTGACCAGGGCCAAGATGTCCTCGTCAAAGATCTCACTCTTGCGGTCGGCTAACTCCTTGAACTTGGCAAAAGCGTTGTTGATTTCAGTTTCACTGTCCAGGGTCACGCCCAAATCTTGCAAACGCTGTTTGAATGCGTTGCGACCGCTGAGTTTGCCCAATACGATTTTGTTGTTGGACCAGCCCACATCCTCAGCGCGCATGATTTCATAGGTATCGCGGGCCTTGAGTACGCCATCTTGGTGGATGCCGGAGGCGTGGGCAAAAGCGTTCGCACCCACCACCGCCTTGTTGGGCTGGACCACAAAGCCGGTGGTTTGACTGACCATGCGGCTGGCGGCCAAGATGTGGGTAGCATCTATGCCCACATCGAGACCAAAATAATCGCGGCGCGTCTTCACGGCCATGACCACTTCTTCGAGCGAGCAATTGCCTGCGCGCTCACCCAAACCGTTGATGGTGCACTCAACCTGGCGGGCCCCACCGATCTTCACACCAGCCAGGGAGTTGGCCACTGCCATGCCCAAGTCGTTGTGGCAATGCACAGACCAGATCGCTTTGTCGGAGTTGGGAATGCGCTCGCGCAAAGTGCGGATGAACTCACCATAGAGCTCGGGCACGGCATAACCCACGGTGTCGGGCACGTTGATGGTGGAGGCGCCCTCGGCGATCACCGCCTCCAGAACGCGGCACAGAAAATCCATGTCACTGCGGTAGCCGTCTTCTGGACTGAACTCGACATCGCTCACCAGGTTGCGGGCAAAGCGCACCGACTGCTTGGCCTGCTCAAAC
>JBIKQY010000115.1:0-7337 GCA_044349465.1 Limnohabitans sp.
GGTCATGGTGCGTCAAGTCGAGAGGGCTTCGACAAGCTCAGCCCGAGCGGCGGGCCGTTCGGAGAGATCAAGAGGGGGTGGGCCGTTGAGGTCGTTCGCCCTGAGCCTGTCGAAGGGCAGCAAACGAAGGCCAGAGCGTCAAATTCGGTCGCGGGTGGTTTGGCGGCTGGTTTCACCATGACGCGAAGCAAACCACGCCTGTGCGTCATCACAGTCTTTGGCGATGCCCTTTGTCAGGGCGTCCAGACCGTCGTATTTGAGCTCGTCGTGTAATTTATGCAGCAAGTCCACCCGGATGATTTTACCGTAGCCCCCCTCGGCCCCCAGCTGGGCAGGCCAGTCAAAGGCATGGGTCTCCAGCAGCACGCGTCCGCCATTGACGTCGTTCGGGTCGAGTGAGGGGCGGATGCCTAAGTTGGCCACGCCCTTCAAGGGCTGATCGGCCAGGCCATGCACCTCGACCACAAAGATGCCGCTGGCGGCGGGCTTCCAGTGCGAAAAACGCAAATTCAGGGTGCGAAAGCCGTCGCCCGCGCCTTCTTTGGTGGCGGCCAATTCGCGGCCCAGCTTGCGCCCGTGCACCACATGACCGCTGATGCTGTAAGGACGACCCAGCAGGGCCTGCACCGCGGGCAGGTCGCCTTTGGCGAGCGCATCGCGCACGGCCGAGCTGGACACGCGCAGGCCGCGCACCTCGTAGCTGTTCATGCGGGCCACATCAAAGCCCAGACTTTGCCCGGCAGCGTCGAGCATGGCGTAGTCGCCCGCGCGCTTGGCACCAAAGCGGAAATCGTCACCCACCAGCACATAGCGCACGCCCAGGCCGCGCACCAGCACCTGCGCAATGAAGTCTTGGGGTGACTGACTGGCCAGTCGGGCATCAAAGGGCACCACCACCACTTGGTCCACGCCGCAGCGCGCGAGTTCTTGCAGTTTGTCACGCAAAGTGGCGATGCGGGCCGGTGCCAGATCGGGCTTGTTCAGCGCCTTGGCAAAGTAGTCACGCGGGTGCGGCTCGAAAGTCATGACGCAGCTGGGCACGCCGCGGTGGGCGGCTTCGCTGCGCAAAAGGGCCAGCATGGCCTGGTGGCCCCGGTGCACGCCGTCGAAGTTGCCAATGGTCAGGGCGCAGGCGGGGGCCAAGTCGGGGTGGTGGAAGCCTCGGAAAACCTTCATGTCGCTGCTCATGTCCTGCCTGTGCGCTGGGCCTGGCTCCAGCTTTCACGTTTTTGTCAATGTAAGAGGGTATATTGTGACTGAGCCCGATCACTTCATCCTTGCACCCCAAGGCATGAGGACCGATCGAGACGGAACTTTTCGTGTCAGTGGTTTTTTGAACTGTTGGATGGAGGCGTCTGTGAAGGTTTTGAAACTCTCGGCCCAAGGCTTGCCGCAATCGTGGATCACTTTGGAGCAGGCGGTCACCCATTACGCCGCCGACGAGGTGCGCTGGGAGGCGGGCCAGCAAGTGGCCGTGTTCCACGGGGGGCACAACGCGTTCACCGGCCAGCAATCCATCATCACCGTCAACAGCATCATCGGCACCCAGGGCGTGCCCCGCATCAACCCCTTTGACATGCGCTCGGGGTTGACCAACCCCAAGTTGTTTGTGCGCGATCGCAATGTCTGCGCCTATTGCGGCGGTCATTTCCACGAATCGGTGCTGACCCGTGAGCACATCGTCCCCGTCAGCCAAAACGGTCCTGACCACTGGATGAACGTGGTCACGGCCTGCCGGTCCTGTAACCACCGCAAAAGCAGCCGCACCCCCGAGCAGGCCAAGATGCCCCTGCTGTACGCACCCTATGTGCCCAGCTTGTGGGAAGACTTCATCTTGCGCAACCGCCGCATCCTGAGCGACCAGATGGCGTTCTTGATGGCGCATGTGCCCAAGAGCTCGCGTTTGATGGCCTGAGCGGGGCGGTCAGGCGAAGGCGGCTTGCGCAGACAAGCAAAGCGCCGCATCATCACTTCCTGAAAACAAAAGACCCAATACCTCTGTGCCACCAAGGCACTCTCAGGTTGTTGGGTTTCTCAGGGAGACCCAGCATGCGCCAGCCTTTGCAATTCACCCTAAACCCGAGCCGACGCGCCAGCTTGTCGGCCCTGCTTGCGTCGCCTTGGCTGATGCCCAGCGTTTGGGCCCAGGCCTTGGGGCCGGTTCCGTCTGGAGAGCCGAGTGCCGTTCAGCTGGCCATGCCCTGGCCCCCAGGGCGTTCGCCACAAGGTTTTTGGGTGAGTGAGAAATTCGACGGTGTGCGGGCGGTTTGGGATGGTCAGGTCTTGCGCTTTCGCAGTGGCCGGGTGATTGCCGCACCCCGGTGGTTCTTGTCAGGACTGCCCCAGGTCGCGCTCGACGGCGAGTTGTGGATGGGGCGCGGGGCGTTTGACCGGCTCTCGGGTGTGGTGCGACAGGCCGAGCCCGACGACGAGGCTTGGCGGGCGGTGAAGTACCTGGTTTTCGACGTGCCTGGCCATGCGGCCCCTTTTGCGCAGCGCGTGGCTTTGGTGCAATCCACGCTGGCCCAGGCGCAGCAGCCCTGGCTGGTGCCGGTGGCGCATCGCGAAGTGAAAGACGTGCGCGCTTTGCAAGCGCTTTTGCATGACATGGTGCGCCAAGGTGGCGAGGGCTTGATGCTGCACCGCTCCGATGCCCTGTGGCAGGCAGGCCGTACCGATGCGCTGTTCAAGCTCAAGCTCGAGTTGGACGAAGAGGGGCTGGTGGTGGGTCACCAGCCGGGCAAGGGGCGCTTGGCGGGCATGACCGGGGCTTTGTTGGTGCAGATGCCTTCGGGCCAGCGTTTTGCCTTGGGTTCGGGTCTGAGTGATGCGTTGCGCCGCGACCCACCACCCGTGGGGGCTTGGGTCACTTACCGTTACCGCGAACGTACGCCTTCGGGGTTGCCTCGGTTTGCGTCTTTTTTGCGAGTGCGCCAGGCGGAGTGAGCCGTCTAGGGTGTTAGGAACATCTAAAAACTTGCAATCTTCATTTAATGTGCATACAATAAAATGAGATACGTTGAATTTGATCCAGCCAAAAACGCCACCAATATAGCGATCCGCGGTTTGTCGTTTGAACTCGTCGAGCAGATGGAATGGGCCACTGCGCTGATGGAGGAGGACACCCGCAAAGCTTATGGAGAGCGGCGATTTCAGGTGCTGGGGTTCATCGGGGAACGCTTGCACGCCGTGGTCTTTACGCCGCGCGATGGCATGGTGCATGTCATCAGCCTGCGCAAGGCCAATTCGAGAGAGGTCAAGAGATATGCCAAAACGCCCAAATCCAGAACTGATTGATTCCGACAACCCGGAATGGACGGATGCGGAATTTGCCCGCGCTCGACCTGCTTCAGAGGTCTTGCCTGAGTTGTTTGGAACCCAGGCCGCACAGACGATGCTCAAGCCACGCGGTCGGCCACGCTCTGAGGTCGTCAAAGAACGCATCACCATCCGCTTTGATGCCGATGTACTGGAGGCTTTTAGGTCCACCGGCAAGGGTTGGCAGACCCGAATGAATGACGCCATGCGAGACTGGGTGCAAGCCCACTCTCCGGTGTAACCAATAGGAAGTTACGAGCAATCAAAAAAGGCCCCTTTCGGGGCCTTCTTGTTGGGCTGCTCATTCAAAAAAATCTGGTTTTGAGCCGCAAGCCGGGAGAGCGGCACGGGCCGAGCTCAGAGGCGCTTCGCTTTGCCACATCGCCCGACCCGTGCCGCCCTCCCGCCTTGCTTGGGTTCTTGGTTCCCTTCAGGCGAAGACGCCTGCCGTCTCCTGCATGCGGGCCGACACCTCGCCCAGCTGGTGCAGGGTGTCGCCAAACGTCATGTCCAATTGCGTCAATTTCTTGAAGTAGTGGCTGGCGATGTACTCGTCCGTGACGGCAATGCCGCCATGCAACTGCACAGCCTGCTGGCCGATGAAGCGCATGGAAACGCCCAGCTGGTACTTGGCGCGGGCCAAGGCCCGGCGGCGCTCGTCGGCGGGCGCGTGCAGCTTTAGGCTGGCGTAGTAGCTCATCGAGCGGCCCAACTCCAGTTGCATCTTCATGTCGGCCACGCGGTGGCGCAGGGCCTGGAAGCTGGCGATGTTCACGCCGAACTGTTTGCGGGTGTTCATGTAGTCCACGGTGATGGTCAAGGTTTTGTCCATCACGCCCACGGCTTCGGCGCAGGTGCAGGCGATGCCGATGTCCACGGCTTCCTCCAAAGCGGTCAGGCCGTTCAGGGTGATCAGCTGCGCGGGGGCTTGGCTCATCACCACTTCGGCGGCGAGTGAGCCGTCTTGTGTGCCGTAGGCCTGAGTGCTCACGCCGCTGGCGCTGCGCTCGACTAAAAACAAAGCGATTTGGCCGTTGACGGTGGCAGGCACCACGAAGGCGTCGGCTTGGTCGCCAATGGCCACCACGCTCTTGGTGCCGCTCACGGTCCATGTGCCGCCCGATTCGCTGGCCACAGCCGCGCAGCGGTCCAGTTGGTAACGGGCACCGCGTTCTTGCTGCGCCAGCACCACGATGGCTTCGCCTGCCGCCATGCGGGGCAGCCAAGCGGCTTGCAAGGCTGCAGGGGCGTGGGTTTGCAGCGTGGCGCTGCAGATCAGGGTCTGGGTCAGGGGTTCGAGCACGATGCCTCGCCCGAGTTCTTCCATGGTGACCATGGCCTCTGTAGGGCCCATGCCCATACCGCCGTGGTCTTCGCTCACATACAGGCCCGTCAAGCCCAGCTCGGCCATCTCGCCATAGGCGGCACGGTCAAAACCACCCGCAGCCACGATAGCGCGGCGGCGGTCAAAGTCATAGCCCTTGTCCACCCATTTGCGTACCGCGTCGCGCAGCTGTTCTTGGTCGTCAGAAAAATCGAAATCCATGTGTGTCTCCTTAGCCCAGAACTGTCTGGGCGACGATGTTGCGTTGCACTTCGTTGCTGCCGCCGTAAATGGTGGTCTTGCGCATGTTGAAGTAGTTGGCCGCCAATGGCGCGTTGGCCACCACGCCGCCTGGGAAGTTGCCTTGCCAGCCTGCGTCCATGGCTTCGAAGATGAAGGGCAGGGCAAAGGGACCTGCGGCTTGCATCATCAGCTCGGTGTAGCGCTGCTGAATTTCGCTGCCCTTGATTTTCAAAAGGCCCGCGATGTCGAGTGAGTTTTTGCCCGATTTTTCGGCGGATAGAACACGCAGCACCAGCATTTCGAGGGCCACGATGTCCACTTCGAGCTTGGCGATTTCGTCACGGAAGCGCATGTCGTCGTAGACGCCTTCGGCTTTGGCGATGCGCTTCAGGCGCTCGAGTTCGCGTTTGGCGCGGTTCACGTCGGCGATGTTGGTGCGCTCGTGGGCCAGCAGGTGCTTTGCGTAGTTCCAACCTTTGTTTTCTTCGCCCACCAAGTTTTCGGCGGGCACTTCGACGTTGTCAAACCAGACTTCGTTGACTTCGCATTCGCCATCCAACAGCTTGATGGGTCGCACGGTGATGCCGGGCGACTTCATGTCGATCAAGAGGAACGAGATGCCCGTTTGTGGCTTGCCTTCGGTGCTGGTGCGCACCAGGCAGAAGATCCACTCGCCGTACTGGCCCAGAGTCGTCCAGGTTTTCTGGCCGTTGACGATGTATTTGTCGCCCATGCGCTCGGCACGGGTTTTGAGGGACGCTAAGTCAGATCCGGAACCGGGCTCGCTGTAGCCCTGGCTCCACCAGACTTCGCCGCTGGCGATGCCGGGCAAAAAGCGCTGCTGTTGCTCGGCGTTGCCAAAGGCCATGATCACGGGGGCCACCATCACCGGGCCAAAGGGCACCACGCGGGGGGCGCCAGCCAGGGCGCATTCTTCTTCAAACAAATGCTTTTGCACGGCTGTCCAGCCAGGGCCGCCAAACTCAGTGGGCCAACCCCAGCCCAGCCAGCCTTTTTTGCCCAAAATCTTGGCCCAGCGCTGCATGTCCTCGCGGGTCAGGCGCATGGCGCTGTGCACTTTTTGAGAAATGTCAGAGGGCAAGTTTGCCTTGACCCAAGTGCGGATCTCGTCGCGGAACGCGAGTTCGTCGGGGGTGAATGCCAAATCCATGGGGAAGTCTCTCCGTTGGGGGTGGGTATTTTTGAGTGAGGTTCAAGCAAAATCAAACGACCGTGCTTTTTATCATGCGCAGACCGATTCGGCTTGTCCTTGGTGCGACAAAAGCCAAGAGACTTTAAGCGAGCAGGGATAATCCAGCCCTTCATGAGAAACATCGTCATTCTGATTTCGGGCTCGGGCTCCAACATGGCCGCCATCGTGCGTGCGGCGGAGCAGGGCCGCTGGGCGGAGCGCCTGAACGCTCGGGTGGCCGCCGTGCTGAGCAACCGGGCCGATGCCCAAGGCCTGGCTTTTGCCCAAGACCACGGCCTAACCACCCAGGTGCTGGACCACAAGGCTTTTGCCAACCGCGAAGCCTTTGATGCGGCCCTGATGGCCGAAATCGACCGGCACGCCCCTGCGCTGGTGGTGCTGGCGGGCTTCATGCGCATCCTGACCCCCGGGTTTGTGGCGCACTACGCCGGGCGCTTGCTCAACATCCACCCGTCTTTGTTGCCCGCTTTCCCGGGCTTGAACACGCACCAGCGGGCGATCGATGCCGGTTGCCGGTTTGCCGGGGCCACGGTGCACCAGGTCACGGCCGAACTTGACCATGGCAGCATCCTGGCGCAGGCGGTGGTGCCGGTGCTGCCAGATGACACCCCCGGCACCTTGGCAGCGCGTGTGCTCACCCAAGAGCACATCATTTACCCTTTGGCGGTGGCTGAATTTCTGCGTGGCTTGCCTAAGTAGGTCGGTGGCTTTAGCCCCGACAGGGATCGCTTGCCTGAAGCCCATGTCGGGGCTAAAGCCACCGACCTAACAGATCCTCGTCAGTCTCCGATCCGGGTGAAGCGCGGCTGAACTTTTCCATTGAACTCGGCCACGTCGGCAAACATGGCCGCAGGCCTGACCCACAGGCCTTGCTCGCCGTACAGCGCTTGGTACAGCGTCATGGGCTGCAGGTCTTCGCTGTGGCGCACGGTGCCCAGCACGCGGTACTGGCCGCCTTTGTAATGCCGGTACAGGCCTTTGGGCGTTTCAATCAGAGGCGGTAATTTTTCGGACATGGATTTCCTAAGGTGTCTGTCATAAGGGTCGGGGATGGGACAATGCAGCCCTATGCATCCAAAAGCCCTTTTAGACGCCTGTGCCGATTTGGTCAGGCTGGTTCTCCAATTTGAACATCCCGCCGACGCCGTCGTGTCGCGCTATTTCCGCGAACACCGCTCTTTGGGCCCCCGCGAACGCGCCACACTGGCCGAAACCGCTTTTGCGGTGCTGCGCAAAAAG
>JBIKQY010000116.1:0-7303 GCA_044349465.1 Limnohabitans sp.
AAGCCGGGGTCAGCCCCAGGACCCGTTCTGGGTCACTCGGTCTGGCTCGGCCCTCGAAGAATCACTCGTCTGATTTGAACAAAGCCGCCACCTTGCGCTTGGGCTTGATGTTGGCCGAAATCGACGAGCGCGGTGCTTTGGGCACCGCATCCCAACTGGGCGAGGCATCGGCGGGCTGTGCTTCGTAGGGCTTGCTGAAGAAAGGGTCGCGGTTGATGGGCGCGGGGCGAAAGCCTCCCCGACGCTCGCGCGGCGCTTCCAAGGCGTCACGCGGGTCAAACTCGTCGCGGCGGCGGCCTTCAGAAGCACGGCCACGTGGACGGTCTTCGGCGCGTGCGCCCCACTTCTCGGGGGCAGGGCCAGCGGGTGCGGTGTCCAGCTGCAGGGTTTCGACTTCCAGCTTTTTCTTGATCAGCTTTTCGATGTCGCCGACCAAACGGGTGTCCGACGGACTGACCAAGGTCACGGCCAGACCCGAAGCACCCGCGCGGCCGGTGCGGCCAATGCGGTGCACATAGTCTTCGGCGTTGTAGGGCACATCGAAGTTGAACACGGCCGGCACGTCTTTGATGTCCAGACCGCGCGCGGCCACGTCGGTACAGACCAGCAGATCGACTTCGCCTTTTTTGAAGGCTTCCAAAGCTTTCAGGCGCTCGTCCTGGCTCTTGTCGCCGTGCAGCGCAGCGGTTTTGAGGCCTTCGCGCTCCAGAGAGCGGGCCAAACGGCCGCAACCGAGCTTGCTGTTCACAAAGATGAACGCCTGCTTGATGCCACGATCGTCGAGCACCTTGCGGATCACGCGGCGCTTGTCGTCGTCTTGGGCGGCGTAAAAACGTTGCTCCACCGTCGAAGCCGTCTCGTTGGGACGGGCCACTTCGATGGTGATGGGGTTTTGCAGGTAGCTGCCGGCCAGGCGCTTGATCTCGGGAGAGAAGGTGGCCGAGAACAGCAGCGTGGTGCGTTGCTTGGGCAGGTAGCTCAGAATGCGCTGCAAGTCGGGCAAAAAGCCGATGTCCAGCATGCGGTCGGCTTCGTCCAGCACCACATATTCCACCTGATTCAGCACCGCGTTTTTGGCTTCGATGTGGTCCAGCAAGCGGCCGGGGGTGGCCACCAGCACTTCAACGCCTTGTTTCAGCTCCAGGGTTTGAGGCTTCATGTCCATGCCGCCAAACACCACTGCGCTGCGCAGCTGGGTGTATTTGGCGTACATCTTGATCTGCTGGGCAACCTGGTCGGCCAGCTCACGCGTAGGCAACAACACCAAAGCGCGCACCGGGTGGCGCGCTGGCGAGGTGGAGGGGTTTTCGTGTTTGAGCAGGCGCTGCAGCAAAGGCAGCGAAAACGCCGCAGTTTTACCGGTGCCGGTTTGGGCTGCGCCCATCACGTCCTGGCCTGTCAATACCACCGGAATGGCTTGGGCCTGGATAGGGGTCATGGATTCGTAGCCCATTTCGGCCACGGCTCGTGCCAGCGTGGGCGCCAGCGATAAATTTGAAAAAGAGTCGGTCATTAACTCGCTATTGTCGCATTTTGAACTGCCATTGCCAAAAATGGCAGCGCAGACCCCCAGCCAGAGCCCCAACTGGGGGGGCAAACTGGCCACCGGGCCAAGGCCATCAGGCCAAGCGACTGCGCAGAGAGGGGAAAGCAGATTTTGGGGGGGCGACTTTGGCCGGGGCAACGCGCAGGGCAGCGGCAGCGTTGAGCATGTCCGAAACCAAGGCATCGGCGCGATCGTGTGCGCCCTGGCGGTTGGCTTCAAAGGCCAAACGGGTGGTTTGGGCCATCTGGGCCACAAAGTTTTGTGGGTAGTCACGCACCTGAAAACCCCTGAGGGTCATCACCTTCATAAAGGCGTTGGCCGCCTCTTCTACGGCACGCTGATATTCCTGGCTGGCTTCTGGAGACATGGGGACCTCGGTCATGGATGTGTTTGTGAACCCTTACATAACGCATCCCTATCCCGAAAGGAATACACAACCGGTATCAAATTGTGTGCGACTTGGCCGCCAGGCCCCTGAGCACGCCTTGCGCCGCCCGGTGGCCACTGGCCAGGCAGGCCGTCAGCAGGTAACCGCCCGTGGGCGCTTCCCAATCGAGCATTTCACCCGCGCAGAACACGCCCGGGCGGGCCGACAGCATCAAATCAGGCCCCAAGGCTTGCAGCGCCACCCCGCCGGCAGTGCTGATCGCTTCGGCGACAGGCCGGGCACGCTTCAAGGGCACAGGCAAAGCTTTGATGATCGCGGCCAAGGCTTCGGGCCGGGCCAAAGTCTCGGGGGGGCACAGCTCGAACAGCAAGCCCATCTTCGCACCGTCCAGGCCCAATCGGCTCTTGAGGTGGCTGCTCAGACTGCGGCTGCCGCGCGGCCAAGCCGCATCCTTGAGAACTTTCTCAGGTGTTTTGTCGGGCAACAAGTCCAACAGTAAACAGGCCTGCCCGCGCTCATCCAAGTCGTCGCGCAGCAAGGCCGATGCGGCGTACACCAGACTGCCCTCCAGCCCGGTCTCGGTGATCACAAATTCGCCCTTGCGTTCAAAACGAGGGGGCTGCACCGCCGCGACTGGGGCTGGCACACTGAGCACCACTGATTTGAGCGGGTGCCCGGCAAACTTGTCCTTGAAGTGGGCCGTCCAGCCCTCGCCCTCGCGCCCCAGCACATCAAAGCCGCAATTGGCGGGCTTCAAAGGGGCGACGTCGACACCCTGATCCTGCAAATGGGGCAGCCAAGCACCGTCCGAGCCCAGATGCGGCCAACTGGCCCCGCCCAGCGCCAGCACCGTGGCACCGGCTTTGACTTTCAGCGGCGGGGCATCGTCCCGACGCCCAAACACCAGCCGATCGCCTTGCCAACCCTGCCAACGGTGGCGCATGTGGAACTGCACCGGCACACCGCTGGCGGGGTGGCGCAGGCGCTGTAACCAGGCCCGCAGCAAAGGCGCGGCTTTCATCTCGGCCGGAAACACACGGCCTGAGCTGCCGACAAAAGTACTCACACCCAGGCTCTGCGCCCAGTCGCGCACGCCCTGGGCATCCAGCTCGGACAGCCATTGGCTGACCTCGGGCTCGCGCTTGCCAAAACGGGTGTTGAACGTGGCCGACGGCTCGGCATGGGTGAGGTTCAAACCGCCCTTGCCTGCCAGCAAAAACTTGCGCCCCACCGACGGCATGGCGTCAAACAGGTGCACGAGCACACCTGCTTGCGACAAGACCTCGGCTGCCATCAAGCCAGCCGGGCCACCGCCCACAATGGCCACCTCCACCGAAAGATCAAGCGGGTCAGGGAAATCGGTCATCGGTTCTGGAAGGCTCATGTCTTTATGGTCTGGCAAGGGGGGTGCAACTCGGGGATGCACCGAGTTTCTGTCAAAATAGGCGCAACTTTAGCCGCATCTCAATGTTCACAAGGAAAAGGCCATGGCCAGCGATCTGATCAAACACACCACCGACGCCACTTTCGAAGCCGACGTGCTCCAATCCACCCAACCCGTGGTGGTGGACTTCTGGGCCGAATGGTGCGGCCCCTGCAAAATGATTGCCCCCATCTTGGACGAAGTGGCCAGCGCCTACGAAGGCAAGCTGCAAATCGCCAAGATGAACGTCGATGACAACCGCGATATCCCCGCCAAGTTCGGCATTCGCGGCATCCCCACACTCATGATCTTCAAGGGCGGACAGCTTGCTGCCACCAAAGTGGGTGCCATGAGCAAGTCGCAATTGACCGCTTTCATCGACCAACAACTGGCCTGATGTTGGCACGCCGTCTGGCTGCGCCAGACGTGCCCCCCACAACCGGGTCCGCATGGCCCGGTTTTTTGTTTTCAGGGCTGCCCGAAAACCTGTCATAATTTCCCGCAGGCAACCCGAACACGGGCCAGCGCCAAGACTGCCGGAAGCACCAGCCCCCAAACCCGGGCGGCATCCGGTCCAGAACATATCCACCCGGTTATCCGAACAACGGTCCCCAGCCGACCGATTCGCCACAGGCCCCATCCCATGCATTTGAACGAACTCAAGGCACTTCATGTGTCCGAACTCCTGAAGCAAGCCGACACGCTCGAGATCGAGAACACCGGTCGCATGCGCAAACAGGAGCTGATGTTTGCCATCATCAAAAAGCGCGCCAAAGCGGGCGAACAGGTCTTTGCCGACGGCGTGCTCGAGATCCTGCCCGACGGTTTCGGCTTTTTGCGCAGCCCCGACTCCAGCTACACGGCCAGCACCGACGACATCTACATCAGCCCCAGCCAGGTGCGCCGCTTTAACCTGCACACCGGCGACATGATCGAAGGCGAAGTGCGCATCCCCAAAGACGGCGAGCGCTACTTTGCCCTGACCAAGCTCGACAAGGTCAACGACGACCTGCCCGAGAACAACAAACACAAGGTCATGTTCGAGAACTTGACGCCCCTGTTCCCCAAAGAGCAGATGCGTCTGGAGCGCGACATCAAGGGCGAAGAAAACATCACCGCCCGCGTGATCGACATCATTGCCCCGCTCGGCCGTGGCCAGCGCGCCCTGATCGTGGCGCAGCCCAAGTCGGGCAAGACGGTGATGATGCAGCAGATTGCGCATGCCATCACCGCCAACTACCCCGATGTGCACCTGATGGTCTTGCTGGTCGACGAGCGTCCGGAAGAAGTGACCGAGATGCAGCGCAGCGTGCGCGGCGAAGTGATTTCGTCCACCTTTGACGAGCCCGCTTCGCGCCACGTGCACGTGGCCGAAATGGTGATCGAGCGCGCCAAGCGCCTGGTCGAGCTGAAAAAAGACGTGGTGATCTTGCTGGACTCGATCACCCGCCTGGCCCGCGCCTACAACAACGTGGTGCCCTCTTCGGGCAAAGTGCTCTCGGGTGGTGTGGACGCCAACGCCCTGCAGCGCCCCAAGCGTTTCTTTGGTGCGGCCCGCAATGTGGAAGAAGGCGGTAGCTTGACCATCATCGCCACGGCACTGGTCGACACCGGCAGCCGCATGGACGAGGTGATCTTTGAAGAATTCAAAGGCACGGGCAACTGCGAGATTCACCTGGAGCGTCGCCTGTACGAAAAGCGCGTGTTCCCCGCCATCAACCTGAACCGCAGCGGCACCCGCCGCGAAGAGTTGCTGCTCCAGCCCGAAGTGCTACAAAAAACCCGCATCCTGCGCCAGTTCATGTACAACATGGACGAAATCGAGGCGATGGAGATGGTCTTGAAGAGCATGAAAGCCACCAAGAACAACTCCGAGTTCTTCGACATGATGAGACGCGGCGGCTGATACCCTATAATCGACAGGTTTTGCGGAAAGTGCTCTCAGATAGGCTGCAGAGTGGCTACCGTAGCGAAAGTAAAAGGATTTCCCCATGAAAGACGGCATTCACCCCAACTACCGTGAAGTTTGCTTCCAAGACATGTCCAATGGTTTCAAGTTCGTGACCCGTTCATGCGCTAACACCAAAGAGATGATCAAGATGGAAGACGGCCGCGAACTGCCTTGGTACAAGCTGGACACGACCAGCGAGTCGCACCCCTTCTACACTGGCACGCAAAAGTCGGTGGACAACATGGGTGGCCGCGTGGAGAAATTCCGCAACCGTTTCGGCAAGACCACCGTCATCGCCAAGTAATTCGCGAATTGGTGTCCCCAATAAGGGCAGCCCGGGCAACCGGCCTGCCCTTTTTGCATGGCGGTAGGCCTTGCTCGCCGGGGTTTTCTATTGATCATGCCAATGAAGTTGAAACATCCACGAAACTTTTGTCATCCCGGGCGAAGACCCGGGATCCAGTGCGCACCACTGCCATTTGCAAACAACCGCAGCACGCACTGGATCCCGGCTCAAGGCCGGGATGACGAAAACAAGGCCGGGATGACAAAGCAAACTATTCAGCCCGAACACCAGCAAACTTCACAGAGCCAGATTCATAAAATACGAAATCCAGCATCTCAGCCTTTGACACACACCCGATTGCCCCTGTCCCCGTGAACCTGCCTACCCCCGCCATCGTTGCCCAAAGTGCCGTGCGCAGACTGCCGCGCCTGGCTTTGTTGCTGCTGTGTGTGGCCTATGTCTTGTCGGGCTTCTGGGGGCGTGACCCCTGGAAGTCACAAGACCTGGAATCCCTGGGCTACATGCTGCAACTGGCCCAACCTGCACTGGGCGAAACGGCCAACTGGTTCAGGCCCAGCCTGCTGGGCCAGCATGACCCGCAACTGGCTTTGCTGCCTTATTGGCTGGGAGCGGTTTTCCTGCAGTGGGCCCCGTCGGGTTGGGAAGACGTGTTCGCACGGCTGCCCTTTGTGGGCATGCTGGGCTTGACACTGGCCGCAACCTGGTATGCCGTGTACGCGTTGGCACGTCACCCTGCAGCGCAGCCTGTGGCCTTTGCCTTTGGGGGCGAGGCCAAGCCGGGAGATTACGCCCGCGCACTGGCCGACGGCAGCCTGTTGGCCTTGCTCGCCTGTCTGGGCTTGGCCCGGCTGGCGCACGAAGCCACACCCGCGCTCAGCCAGCTGTGCTTTGCATCGCTGATTTTTGTGGGCCTGTCCACCTTGCCTCGCTGGCGCGTGCACAGTGGCCTGGCCGTGGGCCTGGGCATGTTGGGCCTGACCCTCTCGGGCGCACCCAGCGTGGCCCTGTGGCTGGGCGTGGGCGGCTCACTGATCCGCACTGTGGCCCCCATCGACCCGGCCCAAGGCCGCATGCGCGTGCTCGACTTGGGGCTGCTGGCTTTGCTGTGTCTGTTATGCGTGACCACCGCAGGCGCCCTCGATTTGTGGCGCTGGCGCGTGGTGCCGCATGAAATGATCGATGTGCACATCCTGGCCAAGCTGATGCTGTGGTTCACTTGGCCGGCATGGCCTTTGGCGCTGTGGTCTTTGTGGCGTTGGCGGGCCCAGTTGACCCAAGCTTGGCGCTACCCGCACCTGGGCTTGCCTTTGTGGTTTGTAGCCGTCACGGTGGGAGCCACTTGGTTGACGGGCTTGTCTGACCGGGCCTTGCTTTTGGCACTGCCCGGGATTGCCGCTTTGGCCGCTTTTGCGCTGCCCACCATGCGACGCAGCTTGGGGGCCTTGATCGACTGGTTCACTTTGCTGTTTTTCAGTTTTTGCGCCCTGACCATCTGGGTCATCTGGGTGGCCATGCAAACGGGCTTTCCGGCTAAGCCTGCAGCCAACGTCGCACGGCTGGCACCGGGCTTTTTGCCGGAGTTTTCTGCCCTGGCTTTTGGTCTGGGCGTGCTGGCCACGCTGGCTTGGGCCTGGTTGGTGAAGTGGCGCATTGGCCACCACCGCGCCGCCCTTTGGAAAAGCATGGTC
>JBIKQY010000222.1:0-4816 GCA_044349465.1 Limnohabitans sp.
CCTGAACCCGATGCCGAAATTTGCACCTTGACTTTGAGGGGTTTGGCTGCAGTGTGGCCCGCTTGGGTCATCAAGGCCTTGGCCGCGTTCACGTCGTACTTGATGTCAAATTTGGGGTTGCCCCACCAAGGGTGGCCAGGAGGCACGGTGCCTTTGGGCGCAGCCATCATGCCGCCCAAAAGGGTTTTCAAACCTTCACGGTCCACGCACAGGTTGGCCGCGTGGCGCACCCGCTTGTCCAGCCAGGGTGAGCCTTCGGCAAACGACAACTGCCAAGGCCAGACATGGGGCTGAGCATTGCTTTCAATCTTGAAGCCACGTTGGCGAATTTGCGGCATGGCGTCGGGTGCAGGTGCTTCAATCCAGTCGACCTGACCGCCGAGCAAAGCTGCCGTGCGGGCATTGGCCTCGGGCATGGGCACAAGCACCACGCGGTCGACCTTGGGTAGGCGCTTGGCGTCCCAATAGGTTTTGTTGGCCACCATCTCCAGGCGTTCACGTGGCACGAACCGGGCCATCTTGAAGGGGCCAGAACCGGAGGCATCTGCGGCAAACGCAGTCCAGGCCGCTTTGGATTTGTCTGCGGGGGTTGCACCTGCAGCGGCATCAAATTTCTTTTGCCAATGGGCCGGTGAAGCAATGAACAGATTGGTTAAGTTAATCGGCAAAAAGGCATCAGGCTCGCTGGTGGTCAACTCTACAGTCAAGTCATCGATTTTTCGGGCACTGCGCAGGGTAGGCATGCGCGATGCAGTCACACCCACCTGGCTGGCATCAAAATGAACCGCATCTTTGTCCAAGACCTTGCGCACGTTCCAGACGATCGCATCGGCATTCAAGGCCGAGCCATCGTGGAACTTCACGCCAGGACGCAGCTTGAAGGTCCATTTGGTTTTATCGGTGGCGCCTACAGCCCAAGAAGTGGCCAAGCCAGGGATCAACACACTGGGGCCATCCGATTTGGACAAATCCCAATGGGTTAAAGCGTCGTACATCGGGATGCCGGTGAACCGGTTGCCTTCAAAGCCTTGGTCGGGCTGCCCCAAGGTGCGGGGAATGTCGGCCGCCGTCATGGCAATTCGCAAGACTTTTTCTTGCGCCTGAACGGCCATGGAGATGGCGCTGAGCCCCATCCCGACAGCCATGGTAAATGCCCAGGATGTGGGCAACAAACGAGGGGAAAAAATAGACCGCTTCATCATCAAGACTCCAGTAAAAGTGCGTTGAAAAAATGTGCACCAGACCCAAGGAACCAACAGATCGGTCCCGTAAACTAACATAAGCCTCAAAAGTCTGGCAAGCATTTTTTGTATGCAATCTTCATGCCCGTTGTGGGTTTCAAATCATCCGTCTGTCGAATGAAGTCACCGCTTAAAGCGATCAATTTATAAGCGTCAACAAGGCACAAAAATGGTGTTTTCTGGCACCATTCTGGTTTGCACCTATGGAATCTCACCCCAATTTGGTGTTTTCTTTGTATGCAATAAACCCAACATCCACATTCAAATTACAGCCCCCCCGTCCACCCATTCACCAGCGCAAATGCCTCTCGCACTGTGACTACAGATCAGCCCCATGGTTTGGCCGCAACCGAGCGCACATCCCGGCAAGGCCAGACATCTTGGTTTGGACTCGCCCCAGTGCACTGGTTTGAGGTCGACGTCTCACACACACTGAAAAGGAACACCCAGCATGGACACCACCGCATTGCGCCGTTATTTGCTGATCAACCCCAACACCAACGCCTTGACCACGCAACGGTTGAGCGACGTGTTGCAGCCCCAACTGCCGCCCGGTGTGCTGCTGGATGTGCAGACCGCGCGATTCGGGGCGCCCTACATCGCTTGCGAAGCCAGTCACGCGGTGGCCGCACACGCCTGTCTGGACGTGTGGACCGAACACCGAGGCACGCCAGGGAATGCACTTGCCGGCGTGTTGATTGGCTGTTTTGGTGACCCGGGTTTGTTCGCACTGCGCGAAGTCAGCGGTTGCCCGGTCACTGGACTGGCTGGAAGCCCATGCTGCAGCGCCTGGCCATCAGCCTGGGTTATGGCGCGCAGCTGCGCCATATCGAGACCGTGGCCCCCACAGGCGCGGCGCTGCAGGCCAACCCCGAGATGGCCATTCGCTGCCTCAGCCAAGCCTGCCAAAACGCCGCCCAAAGCGGTGCGGCCAGCATCATTTTGGGCGGCGCAGGCTTGGCCGGTTATGCACGCTTGCTGCAAGCCCGCTGCCCTGTGCCCCTGATCGACAGCGCGCAAGCGGGATGGGAGGTGCTGCACGGGCAACTGGCCCCCAAAGCGCCGACAGACCATGACGGTTTTTATGCCCCATGGGTGGGGCTGCCACCCGCATTCATACAGGTCCCGGACAAAGTGAATCCCGGTAATTAGTCGATCTTCCTTTGCATGAAAGCCAAGAAAAAAGCCAGCTGGTGCGGGGGCACACACTGGCTTTGGCTGAGTTCTTGAGCCGAAAGGCCGACGCATCGGCCCTCGGCTCAGGGTCCATCACTGACCTTCGACTTCTGAGCTCTCGTCTTCAAAATCTTCATCGTCCAAGAGTTCGTCGTGTTCGTGTTCGGCTTCGTTTTGAATTCCGTTCGTCATGCGGTACCCCTTGCTTGAGAGTTGATCGGCAAATGCCGAGATCAAGCTTCCAACATGGACAAGTCTGTGCAGTGACAAAAATATGGCGATATTGCGGCAACGCCATGAGATGGCCGAAGCCTTTGTCTCGATTCACCCCGGCTATTATCAAATGGGGTAACCATCGAAATAAAGGGGTCATGCATTGATCAAATACCCCAATATGTCACCGCCCAGCAGCTTCGTACCACGTGCCTCGGCCCACGCCGTGCTTGGCAAGGTGCCCCGCTTTGACGAGTTTGGCCAAGTGCGCCTTGATGGTGGCGCGGTTCGCACCGGTTTGTTGTTCGGCTTGCGCTGTGGTCAGTTGGCCATGCGCCCTGACCAAGGCCAGCAGATCGACCGAGAGCTTGGGCATCAGCTGGGACATCATTTTTTCGCGTTCAACTTTTTCACCCAAGCGTTTGACTTGGGAAGCCAGCGATGAAAGGAAAAACACCAGCCAGGGCTGCCAGTTGGCTTGCTCGGTGCGAATGGTGCCTTGCGTTTGGCGCAGGGCGATGTAATAGCCGCCTTTGTTTTGTTCGATGATGCTTTCGAGCGAGCTGTAGGGCACATAGCTGTAGCCAAACTGGAGCATGAGCAGCGTGGTCAGGATGCGTGACAAGCGGCCGTTGCCGTCTTCAAATGGATGGATCTCCAGAAAGACCACAACGAAGATGGCCACGATCAACAGCGGGTGCAAGGTTTTGTGGTCACGCGCGTGGCGCACCCAGCCCACCAATTCTTGCATCAGGCGCGGTGTGTCAAACGGAGAAGCTGTTACAAAGACCATCGCCACCTGTTCACCCTTTTCGTTGAAGGCGGCGACGTTGTTGGAGATTTTTTTGTAGCTCCCTTGGTGGTGTGTGTCTTTGTTGCTGTGCTGAAGCAGGTCGCGGTGAAGTTGCTGGATGTGGTTTTCGTTGAACGGAATGTGCTCCCAAGACGCGTAAAGCAGTTCCATCACATCGGCATAGCCCGCGACTTCTTGCTCGTCGCGGGTGGTGAATTTTTTGACCTTGATGTTCGAGAGCAAGGCGTCGACCTCGGCATTGGTCAGTTTGCTGCCTTCAATGCGGGTGGATGAGGCCACGCTTTCGATGGTGGCCACACGCCGCAGTGCCAACAACCGCTCGGGTGCCAGTGAACCCAAAGCCCGCCAGGCCCCTTTGAATTCGTCAATTTGGGCAATCAGCGACAACACATCGGGTGTGATTTGGAGGGTGTCTGTTTTGAACATAGCCATAAATATAGCCATAAATATAGCCGCAAATATCCATAAATATCCATAAATAACGCAAAAAACTACGGCTATTGCCATGGACCCAATGAACCCGCCAAAGTTCAGGAAACAAAGGGCCCGCGATCAAAACGCCTGATCGACCGTGAAGGTGATGCGGTGCAGTTTTCGATGCTGCGGATAAAAATCGGCCACAGCGTAGTGCTGGGTTGAACGGTTGTCCCACACGGCCAGCGTATCGGGCTGCCAGCGCCACCGCGCCTGCACTTCGGGTGCCGTGATCAGCCCAAACAGCTGGACCAAAAGTGCATCACTTTGCGCGCGCGGCAGGCCATGGATGTGGGTGGTAAAGGTGGGGTTGACGTACAAAATCTTTTTGCCCGTGATGGGGTGCACGCGCACCACGGGGTGCGTCACCGGCGGGTATTTGGCGCGAGCGGCTTGCAGTTGTTCGCCGCTGGCGTCTTGGCGCAGCAGGTACTCGGTCCAGCCGGTGACCTCCCAAGTGTGCATGGCACTGAGCGTTTCCAAATAGGCCTGGAAGTCTTTGGGCAAGGCGGCGTAGGCCGTGGTCATGCTGGCCCACAGCGTGTCGCCGCCGCTGGCCGGAATGACTTGCGCATACAGGCTGGTGCCGATGGGCGGCTGGGCTTGCCAAGTGATGTCAGCATGCCAGTTGTTGGAGGCACCGGGACGCTCGGCTGTGCTTTCCACAACCTCTACCTCGGGTTGGCTTTCCACGCGAGGGAAAAAGGCCTTGACCTCATTGACCTGGCCAAAGATGCGGGTGAAGGCCACCTGCTGTGCAGGCGTGAGTGTTTGGTCCCGAAAAAAGATCACTTCAAACTGGGCCAAGGCCGCTCTCAGCTCAGTTTGAGCCAACTCGCTCAATGGCTGCGACAAGTCCAAACCATAGAGCGTGGCCCCGATATTGGGGGTGTAGGGT
>JBIKQY010000117.1:0-7243 GCA_044349465.1 Limnohabitans sp.
ACTTGGCCCCCGCCTTGGCCTGCAGGCGCACCGGCTGCCCACGACCGCCCTGCCCCTGCGTGACCTCTACGCTCTGGTTGTTGTCTGCGTTGCCGGTGTTGACGATGACTTTGAATTTTTTGGACATGGTGCTTCTCTTTAATCTGGTGGACTAGGGCGACAGGTGCTGGTCGCGCTTTGAATGGTTTGGAGGTGACGGCCTTTGCAAAATTGCGGAAAAGCAAATTTGCGATGAGCGGGGCTAAAGAGCCGTCTCAGCTTTCATTGGCCTGCCCGCAGGCCCGCAATCGAGCACGCCAAACGAGGGAAATCGCGTCGCTTGATCACCGGAACGGAGCATTCCTTTGGTGAAGATCTCAGATGCTTTTTGAGTCGATAAATGAGCTAAAAAACTTTTATTAAGTATTAAATAGATATAACTTGATGACATAAGTTGTTACTTTGATTTGTAGAGCGATGTTAAGAAACCGCAAGCTCAAAGTAAATTGGCCAATTGGGCTATAAGAATTATTTTGATGTATTAAAATAAAAAAATTAATAACTTAATAATTATTGATAACAGTTAAGCGCTTCTCTGAAGGACGGGATAAGCGGATAGGAAATAGCGCAAAATACGCGCAAGTACTTGATATAAAAGGATTTTTTAAGCAAATACAGAACCGATGAAATCGCAAATCACCCCAAAGGGGCATCGGCTCACGGTGCTCTTCTCAAACCAAAATTGTCTTTGGCGCCGCTTTAGCAACTAACAAAATCAATAAACCACAAAGCCCATGGTTCTCTGGTTTCCCGCTTGGCACTGCAGTGGTTGAGGGCGCTCGTGTGTCCCATGCATCAGCACGTTCCAGCCCTGCGCTGCCTGTGCGCTGCTTTCAGAAGGCGCTTGATGGTTCTGCGTCACAGACCGACCCCTGAGCTGGGATCAGACCGGCTGCCTGAGGGTCCGGCTGAGCAGGATGACCGGAATTAAACCCACCAGCACCAGCGCGAGGGAGGGCAGAGAGGCCTCGCCCAGGCGCTCGTCGCGAGCGAGCTGATAGGCCACCACGGCCAGGGTGTCGCTGTTGAAGGGGCGCAGCACCATGGTGGCGGGCAGCTCTTTCATCACGTCCACAAACACGAGCAAAGCGGCGGCGATGGTGGTGCGTTGCAACAAGGGCGCGTGAACGCGGCGCATCAGGCCCCAGCCGGTCACCCCCAGCATGCGGGCCGAATCGTCCAGGCTGGCCGGAATGCGCGCATAGCCGCTTTGTACCGACTGCAGTGCCACGGCACAAAAGCGCACCAGATACGCCCAGACCAGCCCCAGCGACGTGGCCGTGATCCAGGCGCCTGCAGACGAGGCGGGCCAGGTCTGCTGAATCCAGCCCACGGGCAAGAGCAAACCAACCACCACCACCGCACCGGGGATGGCATAACCCAAGCCCACCAGCTGGATCGCGCCCTGGCTGATGCGGTCAGCCCGGGTGCGCACGCTGAAGGCCAGCGCCAGCGCCACGCCCACCGCCAGCACCGCGGTGATCGCGCCCAGGCGCAAGCTGGTCCAGGCCCACTGGCCAAAGCGCTCCCAGGGCATCTCGGTTGTCTCGCCCAGAAAGGCGCGCAGCATGATGAGCACCGGCAGCACAAAGCCCAGCAGCACGGGCAAGCTGCACACCGTCCACGCCAAAAAGCGGCGCGTGCCGTGCAGCTGCACCGGCTGCGCCTCGGCCGAGCCTTGGCGCGATCCGCGCCCCTGGTTGAAACGCATGCGCTTTTGAGCGCGTTGCTCCAGCTGCAGCAAGACCACCACCACCGCCAAAAGCACCGTGGCCAGCTGCGCGGCGGCGATGCGGTTGTCCATGGACAGCCAGGCCTTGTAGATGCCTGCCGTGAAGGTCTGAATGCCGAAATAGCTGGACACGCCAAAGTCGGCCAAGGTTTCCATGAGCGCCAAAGCCACGCCTGCAGCCACAGCCGGGCGGGCCAGGGGCAAGGCAATTTCGCGGATGCGGCGGGACAAAGGGGCGCCCAGCAAGCGCGCTGCTTCCATCAAGCCCGAGGCGCGCTCGACCAAGGCGGTGCGGGCCAGCAAATACACATACGGGTAGAGCGAAAGCGTGAACACCAGCGCCGCGCCCCAGACGCTGCGCACATCGGGCCACAAACGCCCTGGCAAGCCCAGCGCTTCGCGCAAAGCCACCTGCAGCGGCCCGCTGAACTGCAAAAAGTCTGTGTAGGCGTAGGCCACCACATAGGCTGGCATGGCCAGCGGCAGGAGCAACAGCCACTCAAAAACGCCCCGACCCGGAAAATCGAACAGGGTGACCAGCGCCGCCGTGGCCAGGCCCAACACCGTCACGCCCACCGCCACCATCAGGCACAGGGCCAGCGTGGTCAGCGCGTAATCGGGCAGCACCGTTCGCGCCATCTCCAGCAAGATGTTGGCGCTCTCGCCACTCCACTGCAGCCATGAGCCGAGCACGGCCAATACCGGCAAGGCCAAAGCCAAGGCCAGCAAGGCAAAGAACAAGGAGGGGAGACCCGATATACGGCGGGCCAAGGAGGTCAGCATAGTCTTGGATTGTAGGAGCGCCAATCAACCTGCCTACAATCCAGAGCATGTTTCTAGAACTGCGCCAACTCGACATCCAATACCTCGGCAGCACCACGCCAGCCGTGCAGCGCGTGAGCTTGGGCCTGAAAGCTGGCGACATTGGCGTGTTGATCGGCCCATCGGGTTGCGGCAAAACCACTTTGCTGCGGGCTGTGGCGGGGCTGGAGCCGGTGTCAGGGGGTCAAATTTTGTTGTCGAACCGAGTCGTCAGCGAAAAAGGCCACACCGAACCGGCTGAGCGCCGACGCATTGGCATGGTGTTTCAGGACTACGCGCTGTTTCCGCACATGGATGTGGGCCGCAACGTGGGCTTTGGGCTGGAACACTTGCCCAAGGCCGAACGCCAAAAACGCGTGACCGAGGTGCTGGAGCTGGTGGGGTTGGCGGGTTCTGACAAGCGCTTCCCGCACGAACTCTCGGGCGGCCAGCAGCAACGCGTGGCGCTGGCTCGCGCGCTGGCCCCCAAGCCCGACCTGCTGCTGCTGGACGAGCCGTTTTCCAATTTGGACATCGACCTGCGCGAGCGCCTGGCGCACGAGGTGCGCAACATCCTGAAAGCCGCCAAAGCCACCGCGCTGCTGGTCACGCACGACCAGCTCGAGGCCTTTGCCATTGGCGACGTGATTGGCGTGATGAACGAAGGCCAGCTGCACCAGTGGGACGATGCCTACAGCCTTTACCACCGCCCAGCGACCCGCTTTGTGGCCGACTTCATTGGCCACGGCGTTTTCACGCCCGCCACGCTGCGTGAGGTGGACGGGCACATTCTGGTCAACACCCCGGTGGGCGAGCTGCGCGACGTGGCCGAATGCCCCCTGCCCTGCGCTTTTGAAGGCGGCGAATGCGATGTTCTGCTGCGGGCCGATGACATCGTGCACGACGACGATGCCCCAGTGAAGGCACAGATCATCCGCAAGTCTTTTCGGGGTTCGGAATTTTTGTACACCTTGCGCCTGGCCAGCGGTGACTTGTTGATGGCCCATGTGCCCAGCCACCACGACCACAAGCTGGGCGAATGGATCGGCATCCGCGCCGAGGTGGACCATGTGGTCACGTTCAACCGCGCTTGCCCGGTGACCGACCGCGAGCTGTGCCAGATGCCCTGCGCCAAAGCCGAGGCTTGTGAGCACACGGACCCGAAGTATCAAACTGTTAAATTTACATAAAACGTAAATTTGGCAATTTTTACTTTAAAATTCAATTTTACAAATCCGCTTTTTCTGCTGTCGTGCACGGCTTGACTTCAGGCCATCCTCAGATCCGGTAGACGGCCAATTTTTGACAATATTCACCCTTGCCATGGGCATAAAACCGCTTTTTTCCATGGTTTTTTGCGCCTTTGGTTTTGTATCGGTATGACAAAATTCATCTTTTAAGAATTCTTTCAGGCTCTTCTTCGAAAAAAATACCTTTACCAATATCCAATAAAATTGTAAATTACACCAAAAATACGAATCAAACTTGGTGAACTGATGATTTCAAGATCTTTTTCAAGCGGAGAAAGCGCTACAACGCCAGTGGACGGGGAGCGAGCTGTTTTTTTCAATTTCAAGAACGTGGAACAGGCCTCACCATCTCATGTCGCACCTCATGTCGCCCAAGACCACGCAGCACGCGCCATGGAGCCATGGGCTTGGCGTGACATCGATGGGGCACGTACGCAACAGGGGCATGCAGCCCCTTTGAGCGAGCAGCCAGGCTGGATGAAAAAACGAAACCTGCTGTGGTTTTTGTTCGTTTTAGTGCTCATGCAATTGTCGCAATTGATGGCCAAAAACGACGAGCACCGTGGCATCTGGGCGCCACCGATTGAGCCTCCTGGCTCAGTGATCGTGACCACGCTGAGCGAAGGCTCGCCTGGTCAACCGTCTGCGAGCAGGGCATCGGATACCCCACATCGCCAAACCACCACGGCCCAAGCTGCCACAGCAGCGCAACAGCCGTCACCATCTGCGCAGACCCATGGCAGTGAAGCGGCACTGCGTGTAGCGATCGAGCAATGGAGCCAAGCCTGGGGTGGACAGGCCGTACCCCAGTATTTGGGCATGTACGCCAACGATTTCGTCCCACCCAAGGGATTAAGCCGCACGGCCTGGGTCCAGCAGCGCACGCAGCGCATCACGAGCAAAAAAAGCATCCGGCACGAGATCCAAAATCTGACCCTCCAGCTCCAAGGCAGCCAGGCCACTGTGCGTTTCACGCAGATTTACCAGGACGAGCGTTTGCGAGCGAGCGACAGCAAGACCATGCATTGGATGTGGCGCAATGGGCAATGGCGAATTACTCAAGAATCAACGGACCCATGATCAGGCCCCTTGAAGATTGAATTGCCCTTGTGTTTGTCGGGCCTGCGTTTTTTTGTAGCGACCGACTCAGGGGGCGTCCCGCAGGGCCATGATGTCCCGGCGCAAATCCTGTGCCCAGGCCCGTCGGTCTCGGCCCATGGCGACTTGGGGCTCGCCAAAATGCACCACGGCTTCGATGCGGCGGGCCTTCAGGGTCCGCCACATGGAGCCAATAAGGGTGTCATCGCCGATGTAGCACGGCGCAAAGCTGAGTTCACCCGTTTGGGCATCGATGAATTTCAGCGACATGGGCTGCACAGGGGCTTCGGCCTGGATGGCGGCCTGGATCAGGTTGGCGTGAAAGGGCAACAACTCGCGCCCGTCGCTGGTGGTGCCTTCCGGGAACACCGCCACCACATCGCCATTCCTCATGGCATCGGCCATGTCTTTGACCATGCGCAACGCGTCTTTGCGGCTGGTGCGCTCGATGTAAAGCGTGCCTGCGCCCGTGGCCAACATGCCCACCAAGGGCCACTCGCGGATGTCGGATTTGGAGACGAATCGGCAATGCCTGGCAGCGTGAATGACCAGGATGTCGAGCCAAGAGATGTGGTTGGCCACCATGAGCGCCGGTCCGTTGACAACCGGTTGGCCCAGCACCCGCAAATGGATGCCCCAGAGCGCCAGAAATTGCAGCGCCCAGGCTTGCACGCGCATTTCACGCTGCTCGGGGCTCAGTTGGGGAAAGCGGAAGTAAATCGTCCACATGCCGACCAGCACATGCCACAGGCCTCGCAGAAATTTCCAGATGGCCATGACAAAGTTCATGCCTGTGCAGCCGCTTGTGTTGGCGAGTTTTGATCGCACGGGAGATGCCCTGCGGACCATTGCGCGTCACATCGCCCACGGGGGTGGGCTCCTACAAGGAAGGATGCGCATCGCCCACGGGGGTGGGCTCCTACAAGGAAGCTCACGCGGCCTCGAACGCCACTTGCCCGCCGACCACCGTGGCCAGCACGCGGCCGGGCAGCTCGTAGCCAGAAAACGGCGTGCTCTTGCCCTGGCTGCGCAAGCCAGCGTCGCGCACCAACCAATGCCCTTCGGTGGACAGTACGCACACATCGGCCACGCCACCCACCGCCAGATGGCCTACCGAGTCTTGCAAGCTGCCCAAGGTGGCCCCCAGCACGCGGGACGGGTCGGCGGTGATGCGCGAGAGCACTTGCGAGACAGGCAATCCCGCCTCTTGTCCCCACTTGAGCGCCAAACTCCACAGCAGCTCCATGCCGGTGGCGCCGGGTTCGGCTTCGGCAAACGGCAGGGCTTTGGCATCGGCGTCGACCGGTGTGTGGTCGGACACCAGCACATCGATGGTGCCATCGGCCAGGCCTGCGCGCAGGGCGTCGCGGTCACGCTGCTGGCGCAGCACCGGCGTCAGGCGCGCACGGCTGTCAAAGTAGCCCATGTCGGCATCGGTCAGGTGCAGCGAGTTGATGCTCACATCGGCCGTCACGGGCAGGCCCTCGGCCTTGGCCTTGCGGATCAGCTCCACCCCTTGGGCGCTGCTGATGCGGCACAGGTGCACGCGGGCTTGGGTGGAGCGCACCAGCTCGAAGATGGTGTGCAAGGCAATCGTCTCGGCAGCCATCGATACGCCGGACAAACCCATGCGTGTGGCCAGCGGGCCGCTTGCGGCCACGCCTTTGCCCAAGTGCAGCTCTTGCGGACGCAACCACACGGTGAAGCCAAAAGTGCTGGCGTATTGCAAGGCACGTTGCAGCACTTGGGTGCTGGGAATCGGTACCTCGGCCTGAGAAAAACCCACACAACCTGCGGCGGTGAGTTGGCCCATCTCGGTCAGCACATCGCCCTTGAGGCCCAGCGTCAATGCGCCCAGCGGCAGCACACGGGCCTGGTGCAGTTTTTCGGCGCGGTAGCACAGCATCTCGACCAAGCCGGGTTCGTCCAGCACCGGCTCAGTGTCGGGGGGGCAAACCAGGCTGGTCACGCCACCGGCCACGGCAGCGGCCATTTCGCTCTCCAGCATGCCCGCGTGCTCTTGCCCGGGCTCGCGCAGGCGCGCCGCCAGGTCCACCAAGCCGGGGGCCACGATGCAGCCTTGGGCGTCGATCACTCGGTTGGGCTTGAAGTCGGCGGGCAACTGCCCGATGGTCACGATGCGTCCGGCGGCAATGGCCACATCTGCGGTTTGGTCAAAGCCGCTGGCGGGGTCGATCACGCGGCCGTTTTGGATGAGAAGTTTCATCTTTTGTTCCTTGTCGGCTGGTGTTTACGCGACGTTGCCGGCGACGATGCTCATGACCGCCATGCGCACCGCGATGCCAAAGGTCACCTGCGGCAA